>CAZEWD010000066.1:5347-12781 GCA_964515725.1 uncultured Binatia bacterium (SeqCode) | reverse complement strand
CAACGTATAGGGGCCTATGGTTCATGGCTGCCGCGCCACGAACGTTCTCCGGCCGTGATTATCGTTCACGATGTACGCGGGTTGTCCGAACATTATCGCGAAATTGCCCGCCGTTTTGCCGCCGAGGGCTTTTTTGCCCTGGCGATCGACCTGTACAGCCGTGAAGGGGCACCGCATGTGCCCACGATCGAATCGGCTCTTGCGTGGATGCGAGAGCTGCAAGACGAGCAGATCATCGGGGATATCGATGCGGCCGTCCGTTTCCTCGGCAGCCGGATCGATGTCCGGGCGAGCTCGATCGGGATCGTTGGCTTTTGTATGGGCGGACAGTACGCATTGATGACGGCCTGCATCTCTCCCGGTCTGGCGGCGTGTGTCAGTTTCTATGGCATGCTTCGTTACGAGGAAAAATTGCAGCACCGGCCACAAGATCCGCTCGATCTGGCACCGCAATTGACCTGTCCCTATCTGGGACTCTTCGGCGAAGACGACGCAATGATTCCGCGCGCCGACGTGAAGGAACTGGAGAGCCGTCTGCGCAAGTCCGGAAAGCGGTTCCAGACCAAGGTCTATTCGGGTGCTGGCCATGCATTTTTCAATGACACACGCCCTGATTCATTCCGACCAGACGTTGCGAAAGACGCCTGGCAGCGCACCATCCAATTTTTGCGGAATCATCTGAATCCCCACTAGACTGCGTTGCGGGGCTTCTCAGCTTCGAGTAGCCTTGCCGCTTCATGGCGCTGATCGTTCGGCATCTCGGAAGCGTCGAGTACTCTCAGTCGCTTTCTATCCAGGAAGAGCTGCTTTCCCGGAAGTTCGCAGGTGATGCGGACGACTATCTTCTGATTCTGGAACATCCACCGGTGTATACGCTGGGACGAGGCGCCGATGAGGCAGATCTCCAGGGTGCTCCGGAGCGTCTGGGAGTGCCGGCGATCCGAACGGGGCGGGGTGGTGGTGCTACCTTTCACGGACCCGGCCAGTTGGTTGCGTACCCGATCCTTTCCCTCTCTCGGCCGGAACGTGATGTACACCGGTACGTGCGCAACCTTGAATCGGTCCTGATCCGCACCTGCGATATCTTCGGTGTTGCGGGCGGGGTTTGCGAAGGAGCGCCTGGCGTGTGGGTGGACGGTGCCAAGATCGCCTCTATTGGGGTCGGGCTGAGGCGGTGGACGACGTTCCACGGGGTTGCCCTGAACGTGAACACGGATCTGGTACATTTTGCGTCGATCGTGACGTGTCGGATGCCCAACTTGCGGCTGACGAGCTTGGAGCAGTGCCTGGGGAAAGCGCTCTCCATGGCAGAAGTCAGCCGTGTGTTCGTCGAATCGTTTTGCGCCACATTCTGGCGCTTTCCTTTGTCGGAGTGCGCATGAATCTTCCGCCACGAAGACATCCCGAGTGGATCAAGGTACGTGCTCCGTCCGGTCCGGGTTTTTCTCAGATCAAACGGCTGGTTCAATCCTTGCGGTTGCACACGGTGTGTGAAGAGGCACATTGCCCGAACATCGGTGAATGTTGGGGCCACAAGACGGCGACGTTTATGTTGTTGGGGGATGTGTGCACGCGGAACTGTGCCTTCTGTGCCGTGGCGCACGGCCGGCCCGAACGAGCAGATCCGGATGAGCCCCGGCGTGTCGCAGAAGGGGTGGCGGAACTGGGTCTGCATCATGTCGTCATTACATCCGTGAATCGGGATGACCTGCCCGATGGGGGAGCCGCGCACTTCGCCCAAACGGCGCAAGAGATCAAGAAGCGACTTCCCGAGTGCACGGTCGAGATCCTCGTACCCGATTTCCGCGGCAATCCGAACGCAATCGCCATCGTCGTTGCGGCACCCATCGACATTTTGAACCATAACCTGGAGACAGTTCCCCGGCTGTACGGTACAGTGCGGCCCGGTGCCCGGTACGATCGATCCCTGGCACTTCTCGAACAGTCTCGGCAGAAGCGCCCCTCTCTGGTGACCAAGACCGGTCTGATGCTCGGGCTGGGGGAAACCCATGACGAGCTACGTGCCGTATTTCACGATCTACAGCGGGTCGGCTGTGGCATCCTGACCCTCGGTCAGTATCTCCGGCCGTCATCCCGGCATCTGCCCGTCGAGCGCTATCTTTCTCCTGCCGAGTTCGAAGAACTCAGGACACTGGCTGTGCAATTCGGGTTCCGGCATGTGGAGGCCGGTCCCCTTGTGCGAAGCTCGTACCATGCCTGGAAACACCTTGGTTAAAGGATTTTCGACCTCTTGCAGGTAGACAGGTCTGGGATTTTCTGCGATGAAGCGAGCCCGGACGACGGATTCGAGATTCTTGAGGGGAAGGCGCTGATGATCGTATTGTATGACTATCCGGACTGCCCTTTTTCGCAGAAAGTACGCGTAGTTCTGGCTGAAAAGGAACTGGAATTCGAGTGCAAGCTGGTGGACTTGCGGCGGAATGAACAGCGCTCGGCGGAGTTCTTGAAGCTCAATCCGTACGGCAAGGTGCCGGTTCTGGCCGATGAAGAGATGGTGATCTACGATTCGACCATCATCAACGAGTATCTGGATGAGGAATACCCGAACCCAGCGTTGATGCCCGAGGATTCTGCCGGCCGGGCGCGCGCCCGCATGCTCGAAGATCTGGCTGATAATCTCTTCATCCCGCGCGTCGATATCGTTCTGACTGAGTCACACAAGCCCGAAGACGAACGAGACCTCGAGAAACTCAAGAAATTTCAAGGGGAAATCCTCCAAATTCTGAGGCGACTCGAGCCGTTGCTTTACGAGAAGGAATATCTCGTTGGCCCGTTTTCCCTGGCCGACGTCGCTTTTGTTCCGCGTGTCGTCATCCTGCCACAACTGGGCATCGAGTTTGACGCCAACCTCCAGAACGTTTCGGCTTGGATTGAACGGCTCCGTGGCCGCCCGAGCGTCAAGGAACTGGGACTCCAGGGGCGGGAGTAAGATTCCCGCAGATCCTGGCTGCCCTGATGGCCAAGGCGCCGCTTTGCACCTTGTGAACAGGGGCCGACAGTAGTCCCACAGCAAGCCCGAGGCGGAGACGGATCGGGCCGGCACGATCACCCGATGCGGTAGACTGCGGGGGCCGTCTGCCCTTGTCCTGGTTGTCAGTCCGACCGGACCGAAGGACGCATTCCCCGCCGTGTGGCGATCCTGATCTTCGCGTGGAATCAAGATCGAACCTCGGCGAGACAGTCTTTCACGCTGGCATTGGGTCACTTGCCGCCACATAGACTCGTTTCGGGGGGGGCGCTATTGGATTTCTCTCACAGGACGCTTCCCTTTCCGTCTTCGGAAAGCGAGCGAAGGAGTAGGGGAATGGCGAATACGTTCAAGGATTTGATGGACCAGGCCCGCCGGGTTGTGCCGGAGTGGAGTGTGGATCAAGTGAAGGAGCACTTTGCCCAGGGCTCGAATGCGGTGTTGCTCGATGTGCGGGAAAAGGATGAATTTCGCGAAGGGCACCTCGACGGAGCTGTTTCCGTGCCGCGCGGCTTTCTTGAAATTCGTATTGAACAGGAAGTTAAGGATAAATCCCGGCCGATCGTCGCTTATTGTGCAGGTGGAACCCGCTCGCTTCTGGCCGCCAGGCAGTTGAAAGAGATGGGTTACGAAAACGTCGTTTCAATGAGTGGAGGGTATGCTGCGTGGAAGAACGCTGGGTATCCCTGGAAGCAGGATCGCCAGTTTTCTGCCGAACAACTCAGCCGCTACAGTCGCCACTTTCTCCTGCCTGAAGTCGGTGAAGCCGGACAGGCAAAGCTCCTCGATGCGAAAGTTCTTCTGATCGGGGCAGGAGGCCTCGGATCACCGACCGCTTTTTACCTCGCGGCTGCCGGTGTCGGTACCATTGGAATCATTGATCATGACACTGTGGACATGAGTAATCTGCAACGCCAGATCCTTCACACCGCCGAACGGGTGGGAATGCCGAAGGTGGAGTCGGCTCGTGAAACCCTTCAAGCTCTCAATCCGGACGTGCGTGTGGTCGGTTATCAGGAACGCCTCTCGTCGGATAATGTCATGCGATTATTTGCAGACTACGATGTCATCATCGACGGCTGTGACAATTTCCCCACACGATATCTGGTGAACGATGCGTGTGTCATGCTCGGCAAGCCGAACGTGCACGGAAGCATTTTTCAGTTCGAGGGGCAGGCTGCGGTATTCTACCCGGAAAAAGGTCCCTGCTACCGATGTCTGTTTCCGGAACCTCCCCCTCCCGGTGCTGCTCCGAGTTGTGCCGAAGCCGGTGTTTTAGGAGTCCTCCCCGGACTCATCGGATGTGTGCAGGCTGTCGAGGCGATCAAGATCATTCTGGGCGTTGGGAAGCCTCTCATCGGCCGGATGGCCTACTTCGACACGCTCAGCATGGAGCTGCGTATCCATAAGCTCCGCCGCGATCCGGCTTGTCCGATGTGTGGTGACAACCCGACAATCACGGAGCTGATCGACTACGAAGAGTTCTGCGGGTTGCGAAGCCACTGAGACGCGATTGTCCCGAGGATGATCCGCTGGTGCCTCCTGCGCCGGCCGGCCTCTGAAGCGCAGCAGTCGCTTCGTCCGGCAACTCCGCGGATTCTTCCCCGCCGCACCCTGGTTCGAGCATATCACCCGTTGCTCAACCCGTAGCAAACCAGCGCACGATCTATTCCGCCCCTCATGGGCAGTCATCTCGTTGCGGGGGTTTTCCGTGACTGCCGGTGAAGGTGCACGAATCGTGTTCGGCTTCGTTGTGCCCGGCACCCTGTGCCGTCATACCTCGTCGTCATCCACCTGCCACGGGTCGATCCCCGTGCGGATCCTCCCGGGGGCATAGTCCGGTACCGCCGCATCGTATCTCGGCGCATCCCATCTTCCGGGCAATACCCGGATTCCGCTGCTGCCAACGCCGGGAAACTGACCCTCGCAACGCAATACAAAGGACCCACCTCCAGGGGTAATTGATTATCCTCCATTCCACCCCTTCTGCGCTCCGGCGATGTGGAGGCATGGAGGGGACGGAGCGAGGGGCGTGCCGTCCACATCGCGGTGCATCGGTCCCATGACGCCGGCAGAGACGGGTCAGCTCCGTACGGTTTTCCTTCTCTTTCAGGGGTCGTGATGACCTGCACTTCACTGCCTCTGTTCTCACGCGCCTGCATTCCTTCTCTGTCCTCTGCTCGTGGAACACTGTCGCTTTGTCTGGAATCCTTTTTGAAGATGCAAATTGCCCCGTTCACGTTTGGAGAAAGGCCGATCAGGAATAGAGCTAAAGATATATTGACCAGATGCTTATCCATCATCTATTCGTTAGGCGGGTACAGTTGGATGGCTTATGAAATTAGGAACCACTGAAATCGAATTGGATCCGATTGATTCAGCGATCCTCGTGGTGTTGCAGGAGAACTGTAAGCTGCCGCTCGCGAAGATCGGTGAAAAGGTTGGACTCTCAGCCCCCTCGGTCATTGAGCGCATCAAGAAGCTCGAAGATCGGGGCGTGATTGTCGGGTATCGAGCGATCGTCGATGCACGGCGCCTTGGCCGGGATGTGGCAGCTTTTATTGGTGTGTCGATCAGTCACCCCCGGCTGATCGGAAAATTCGAAGACGGTATCTCGCGATTGGATGGGGTGCTCGAGTGTCATCACGTGACCGGCCAGCACACGCTTTTGTTGAAGGTGAAGACGCGGAACACGTCGTCCTTGGAAACGCTCATCAGCGCCATCCGTTCGATCCAGGGTGTCAATCGAACTGAAACGATGGTGGTGCTCTCGACCCGGTCGGAGCAGACCCAGATCAGAGTTCCTACGGATGTCGGACCCGCCTCCGAGCGGGTACGCCGCGTCAGGAACAAACGCATCCCGCGCAGGGATGTCTAGGTGCCGGCCTATGAGACAGCTCCATAGATGGAAAGAGCAGGGACTTTACGATCCGCGTTACGAGCACGATGCGTGTGGCGTTGGCTTTGTCGTCAACATCCGCGGAGAGAAGTCGCACGACATCATCATCAAGGGTTTGCAGATACTCGACAATCTGACGCACCGTGGGGCGTGCGGCTGTGACCCGCATACGGGAGATGGCGCCGGGATCCTCATCCAGATTCCGGACGAATTTCTGCGTGATGAATGTCGTTCCCAGCGGATCCAGTTGCCGGACCCAGGCGATTACGGCGTGGGGATGGTGTTCCTGCCACGCGACGTTTACGAGCGAAACATCTGTCTGGGATTGTTCGAAAGAATCACGAAAGAGTGTGGGCTCAAGCTTCTGGGTTGGAGAAAAGTGCCCACGCGGGCGGAGTATTGCGGCCCCCTGGCCCACGAAACGCTTCCTGAAATAAGGCAAGTGTTCCTTGCGCGTGGCAGGGAGGTCCAGGATGCCTCGGCGTTCGAACGCAAGCTCTATATGGTTCGCAAGCGTGTCGAGGCAGCAGTTCGTATGGCGGGGTTGCGGGATTCGGAAGCATTCTACATCGCAAGCCTGTCCACTCGGACCCTGGTCTACAAGGGATTGCTTTTACCCGAGCAGATCCCCTTGTTTTACGTGGATCTGCGCAGCCCGGCGATGAAAAGTGCCATTGCCCTCGTGCACCAGCGGTTCAGCACCAATACCTTCCCCTCCTGGGACCGGGCACATCCCTATCGGTTCATTGCACACAACGGCGAGATCAACACGGTGCGCGGTAATGAAACCTGGATGCGCGCCAGAGAGCAACTCCTCCACTCTCCCCTGTTCGGAGAGGACATCGGGGAATTGTTGCCGATCGTCGAGGAGTCGGGGAGTGATTCGGCGAAATTCGACAACGTCCTCGAACTGTTGCTCCATACCGGCCGTTCATTGCCCCACGCCATCATGATGATGATTCCGGAGGCCTGGGCAAAACACGAGAGTATGGGTGACGCGAAGCGCGCGTTTTACGAATACCATTCGTGCATCATGGAGCCGTGGGACGGCCCGGCTTCGATTGCTTTCACGGACGGGCGGTTCATCGGCGCAGTTTTAGATCGAAACGGGCTGCGCCCGTCGCGTTATGTGGTGACGAAAGACGGTTTCGTCGTCATGGCCTCGGAAGTCGGGGTGCTCGACACTGCAGCCGGCAATATCGTGCACAAGGGCCGGTTACAGCCCGGCCGGATGTTTCTGGTGGATACGGTGCAGGGTCGAATCATCGATGATGCAGAGATCAAGGAGTCGGTAGTCGCTCGCCGGCCGTACCGGAAGTGGCTGACGGACAACCTGATCAGATTGTCGGCGCTCCCCGCTCCCGACACGTTGCCGCCCCCGACGGACCAATTTGCTTTGGCGCGAGATCAGAAACTCCACGGGTACACACTGGAGGATTTGAAGTTCGTGCTCGCCCCGATGGCCATCAACGGTCAGGAAGCAATCGGTTCGATGGGCACGGACACGCCCATCTCGCCGCTCTCCGACAAGGAGAAGCTGCTCTAC
>CAZEWD010000066.1:0-5337 GCA_964515725.1 uncultured Binatia bacterium (SeqCode) | reverse complement strand
CAGCAACTCTTCGCTCAGGTGACCAATCCTCCGATCGATCCAATCCGGGAAGAAGTAGTCATGTCGCTGAAGGGGACGATCGGGGCGGAGCACAACCTCTTCGAGGAAGGTCCCGCGAACTGCCGTCAACTCGCACTCGACGTTCCGGTAGTCGGTACGGAGGAATTGCAAAAGATCAAGAGCCTGCGCGGGGGCAGTCTGCGCTCCAGGACTCTCTCGGCCCTGTTCAATGTCAACGAAGGTGGTGAAGGCCTCCAGGAAGCGCTCGAACAACTTTGTGCCGTGGCCGTGGAGGCGGGATACAACATTCTGGTTTTGTCGGACCGGGAGCACGATGAGACCTGGACACCGATTCCCAGCCTGTTGGCTACGGGTGCTGTCCACCATCACCTGATCCGAGAAGGCCTGCGCTCTCATTGCGGGATCGTCGTAGAGTCCGGTGAGCCGCGTGAGGTGCATCACTTCTCACTTCTTGTCGGATATGGCGCCGGTGCCGTGAATCCATATCTGGCCTGTGAGACCATTGCGCAAATGGCCGGGGATGGGCGGTTGCAGGGTCTCGGTGAAACAGAAGCGGTGGATCATTACCTGGCTGCGGCCAACAAAGGCCTCCTGAAGGTGATGACGAAGATGGGGATTTCGACGGTGCAGAGCTATCGGGGAGCGCAGATCTTCGAGGCTGTCGGAATCAACCGTGAAACGATCGACAAGTATTTCACGTGGACTGCTTCGCGCATCCAGGGCGTGGGGCTTGACGTGATCGCACGCGAGTGCGCCCTGCGGCACAGCCTGGCGTACGACACTCCCGAGACACTCGACCAGGAGTTGGAGGGTGGCGGTCATTACCAGTGGCGCCGTCGTGGCGAGTATCACATGTACAACCCCGACACGGTTGCGAAACTGCAGCACGCTTGCCGCTCGGGGAACTACCAGTTGTTCAAGGAGTACTCACGCCTTCTCAATGACGAGAACCACAAGCTCTGCACGATCCGTGGCCTGCTGAAATTCAAGACGGGTTATCCGATTCCGCTCGAAGATGTGGAGGCGGCCAGCGAAATCGTCAAACGCTTCAAGACGGGTGCCATGTCTCTGGGATCCATCAGTCGCGAGGCACATGAGAATCTGGCGATTGCGATGAACCGTCTGGGAGGCAAATCCAACACGGGCGAGGGAGGCGAGGATCCTGTACGCTACGTGCGCGATGCCAATGGAGACCTACGCCGCAGCGCCATCAAGCAGATCGCCTCGGGACGATTCGGAGTCACGAGCTACTACCTCGTCAATGCGGATGAACTCCAGATCAAGATGGCGCAGGGCGCCAAGCCGGGCGAAGGGGGGCAACTCCCGGGGCACAAGGTGGATCAGTACATCGCTGCGATTCGGTACGCCACACCCGGTGTGGGCTTGATATCGCCCCCACCACACCACGACATCTATTCGATCGAAGATCTGGCACAACTCATTTACGATTTGAAAAACGCGAACGACCGCGCGCGCATCAGCGTCAAGCTGGTCTCCGAGGTCGGCGTTGGGACTGTGGCGGCGGGTGTGGCGAAGGGAAAGGCGGATGTCGTTCTCATCAGCGGCGATTCGGGCGGGACGGGTGCCTCCCCCCTGACCTCGATCAAACACGCCGGTCTACCCTGGGAGCTTGGCCTTGCGGAGACCCAGCAGGTGCTCGTGATGAATGATCTGCGAGGCCGTATCCGCGTGGAAACGGATGGCCAGTTGAAGACCGGACGGGATGTGGCCATTGCCGCGTTGCTCGGTGCCGAAGAATACGGTTTTGCAACGGCAGCCCTGGTGGCTTCGGGATGTATCCTGATGCGTGTTTGTCACCTGAACACCTGTCCGGTGGGGATCGCCACACAGGATCCCGTGCTGCGCAAGAAGTTCGAGGGCAAGCCGGAGCATGTCGTGAATCTCATGCTTTTCATCGCAGAGGAATTGCGCGAGATCATGGCGGAGCTCGGATTTCGCACTGTCGATGAAATGGTCGGGCGCGTTGAGATGCTCGATGCGACTGACGCGATTGACCATTGGAAGGCAAACGGGATCGACCTCAGTCCGATCCTGCATAAACCGGATGTGTCGGCCAATGTCGCCATTCGGTGCGAGCGGCCACAAGATCACGAATTGGACAAGGTGCTCGATACCGAGTTGATCGAACGGTCGGCCGCCGCTCTCGAACAACAGAGGCCTGTGGCAATCGAGATGCCGATCCGCAACCTCAATCGCACCACGTGTACTCTGCTCTCGGCCGAGATCTCGCGACGCTACGGGATGGAGGGGTTACCTCCGGAAACGATCAAGATCCGGTTCTCTGGCACCGCTGGCCAGAGCTTCGGGGCGTTTATGGCCAATGGCCTCGCTGTGGAACTGGTCGGGGATGCAAACGATTATTTTGCGAAAGGGATCTCGGGCGGACGCATCGTTGTCCGCCCACCGGCGGATGCTGGCTACCTCGCCGAGGAAAACATGATCGTCGGTAATGTTTCGCTTTACGGTGCGACGGGCGGAGAGGTGTTCGTCCGAGGCCAGGCAGGCGAACGATTCTGTGTCCGCAACAGCGGAGCGACAGCCGTCGTTGAGGGTGTTGGAGACCATGGATGCGAGTACATGACGCGCGGGGTCGTGATCGTGCTGGGTCAGACCGGGCGTAATTTTGCTGCCGGCATGAGTGGCGGGATTGCCTATGTGCTCGATTTGGACGGCGGTTTTCGGAAGCGCTGCAACATGGGCATGGTCGACCTCGTACCCCTCGATGAGTGCGACATCGCGCAGCTTCACGATCTCATTCGCCGGCATTACGAATATACCCAAAGTGCGGTCGCGTGGCGCGTCCTTTCGGGGTGGAAGGAGCATCTGCGGCGGTTCATCAAGGTCTTCCCCTCCGAGTACCAGAAGATTTTGGAAAGGCAGCACCTCGATTCGGATGCCGCGAGACTGGCCAGTATTTGAGGACGGCACAGCACAGGACCAGGTGATCAGTCATGGGTAAAATCACTGGATTCATGGAGTTCGACCGCAAGTTGCCGGCTCGTCGCCCCGTTGCCGAGCGGTTGAAGGACTATCGTGAGATCGAGGGCAAACACTCGGACGAAAAACTGCGAGAGCAGGCGGCGCGGTGCATGGACTGCGGCATCCCTTTTTGTCACAAGGGATGCCCGCTCGGAAACATCATCCCCGATTGGAATGACCTCATCTACAGGGACCATTGGAAAGAAGCCCTCGAAAGGCTGCATTCGACAAACAACTTCCCCGACTTCACGGGGCGTATCTGTCCTGCGCCTTGCGAAGAAGCCTGCGTTTTGAGCATCAACAGTGAGGCGGTTACCATCAAGCAAATCGAGAAACAGATCATCGACCATGGATACCAGGAAGGCTGGATCCGACCCCTCGTTCCCGAAAGACGCACCGGGAAAAGTGTAGCGGTCGTTGGCTCAGGACCCGCGGGATTGGCGTGTGCCCAACAGTTGGCGCGAGCTGGTCACCGGGTCACCGTCTTCGAACGCGCGGACCGGATCGGCGGTCTGCTGCGATACGGTATTCCTGACTTCAAAATGGAGAAACACTACATCGATAGACGCATGGCGCAGATGGAGGCTGAAGGTGTGACGTTCCGGCCGAACACCAATGTTGGAGTGCATTTCCCGGGCGCGCGTTTGACGGAAGAGTTCTCCGCCGTCGTTCTCGCCTGCGGCGCCACACGGCCGCGGGATCTGGCTGTTCCGGGACGAGAACTCCGAGGGGTCCATTTTGCGATGGAATTCCTGCCACAGCAGAACAAGCGGGTCGCGGGCGAAGAGGTGCCGGACCAAATCTCGGCGAAAGGCAAGCGGGTGGTTGTGCTTGGTGGAGGCGACACAGGGTCGGATTGCGTTGGGACATCAAACCGCCAGGGTGCGTTGTCCGTTTTACAATTCGAATTGTTGCCTCAGCCCCCGGGCAGTCGAACAGAAGATGTTGCGCCGTGGCCCTACTGGCCGATGGTTCTGCGGACTTCATCTTCTCATGAGGAAGGGGTGCGCCGGGACTGGAGCATCAACACCAAAGCATTTCTCGGCGACGATCACGGTAAGGTGAAAAAGCTGCGCGCGGTCCGCGTCGACTGGGTGGCGGAGGCGGGACGGAAAATCCTGCGAGAGGTGGCGGGCAGTGACTTTGAGATCGATGCCGATCTCGTCCTGTTGGCACTGGGATTTCTTGGTCCGGAAAACTATTTATTGAAAGAGTTTGGTATCCAGACGACGGAAAGCGGCAACGTTCTGGCCGATCGAGCCTACCGAACCAACAACCCCAGTGTCTTTTCCTGTGGCGATATGCGAAGGGGACAATCCCTGGTCGTATGGGCGATCTGGGAAGGGCGGGAGTGTGCCCGCAGTGTCGATGCCTTTCTGATGGGTCATACGTACCTGAAGAGCAGCCCCAATCCATTTTGAGTGAACGAAGCGAGTACCGGTATCTATGAGTGACAAGGTCGAAGCACAAAGCGAGAAGCAACAAGCAACAGAAGAGGACGACTTTGCGGCTCTTTTCGCCGCAAGTGAAGCAAACCAGGGACGCAGGAAACAACTTTCCGTTGGCGACGTCGTGCAGGGACGCGTCATTGCCGTTGGGCAGGACAGCGCCTTCGTGGCGGTCGGTGCAAAGGGTGAAGCTGTCTTGTCACTCGATGAGTTCCGTATGCCCCAAACCGGTGAACCCGCCCTACAGGTGGGCGATTTGGTGGAGGCTACTGTCGTCGACGATGGCCGGCGTAGTGGGTCGATCCTGCTGAAGAAGACCCTCGGGCGTGGGGCACATCTACCGGCCGAAATCGAACAGGCCCTGGCCCATCGAATTGCCGTCGAGGGGCTTGTCACCGGCGAGAACAAGGGTGGTTTCGACGTTCAGATCGGTGGAGTGCGTGCGTTTTGTCCGTTCTCCCAGATCGACGTCCGTCGCGGCCCCGATAAACCACAGGACTCTCAATTCGTCGGCCAAAGACTGCGGTTTTACGTTACCAAGGTGGATTCAGGTGGCCGGAACGTCGTGGTTTCTCGGCGTGAGTTGTTGGAGGAGGAGAACGCTGCGGCAGCCGCGCAAACCTGGGAACGCCTGCAGGTTGGTTCGGTCGTTACGGGAGTTGTGCGATCTCTGCGTGATTTCGGAGCATTCCTCGACATCGGTGGCGTGGACGGACTCATTCACATCAGCGAACTGGGATACGGTCGGGTGGGAGACCCGTCTGAGGTTTTGTCTCTCGGTCAAACCGTGGATGCGCAAGTACTTCGGATTCAGCTCCCATCCGCCGAGAATGGTGGCCGAGGACAAGTCGCTCTGTCGCTCCGAGCA
>CAZEWD010000065.1:0-12786 GCA_964515725.1 uncultured Binatia bacterium (SeqCode) | reverse complement strand
GCGTGGCACCACGGCCACCGTATTCCTCGGGCCATGTGATGCAGGCCCAGCCGGCATCCGCCTTGCGTGCCTGCCATTCCTTTGCCTTGTTCACCAGATCAGAATCGGCACGCTCCTCAAAGCTTGCGGCACGTTCATTCGGCCCTAACTTTTCGGCATTCGCCTCCAACCAGGCTCGTGCTTCGGCGCGAAACGCCGCTTCTTCGGGGGTATCGTTGAAATCCATGGGAACCTCGTCGTTTCGTTATGCCCTTATCCTTGTACGTCCAGACGCTCGATGAGTCGTTCACGCCAGCGATCGGCACTGCCAAAAACAGCAGAAAGCCATTTCGCCCGGCGATAGAAGAGATGGCAGTCGTATTCCCATGTGAAACCGACGCCACCGTGCATCTGCACCATCTCTTTGCCGGCCAGATCGAAAGTCTCCGTGGCACTCACACGCGCACCGCACGCAGCAACCGCCAGTTCCTGTGCATCGTTCTCCAACGCCCATGCTCCGTAGTAGCAATTCGATCGCGCCAGCTCGATTTCGACGTACAGATCGGCCATCCGGTGTTTGAGTGCCTGAAACGATGCGATCGGCCGGCCAAAAGCATACCGCTCCAGGGTAAACTCGCGGGTCATTTCGAATGCACGCTGTGCGCCACCCAGTTGCTCGAAGGCCAACAGCACGGCGCCCCGATCGCGAACACGTTGGATCGCATCCCAGCCGCAAGGCTTCCCACCCAACCATTCGGCTGGCGTATCATTGAATCGCAAAGAGGCCAGTGAACGGCTCGGGTCGAGGGATTGCAGTCTCTGTCGTTTCACATTGCTGTCATTCAGGTCGACCAGGGCCAGACCCACGTCCTTCCCGCTCTTTGCCGTGATCACGGCAAGATGCGCCGAGCTGCCATCTGGGACCGGGAGTTTCTTTCCACGCAGTTTGCCATCCTGCAGGCTCGTGCCCGGTGCTTTGATCCCCGGTCCTCCTGATTTCTCCGTATCGGCAAACGTACCGATCGCCTGTCCCCTCGCCAGTCGAGGTAACCAGCGCTCCTTTTGTTCCTCGGTCCCGGCAAGCAGAATTGCCTCGGTGGCCAGATACGCGCTGGAAGAGAAGGGGATCGGCGCCAGAACACGACCCAGTTCCTCCGCCAGGACAACCAGTTCAAGCCGCCCGAAACCAGTGCCACCGTACTTCTCGGGAATCGATGTTCCCTGCCAACCCAACTCTGCGGTCGCCTTCCAGAGTGTGTCCGAATACTCCTGTTCCGATTCAAGCACCGCACGGCACAGGCTCAGAGGCGCATGTTCCGAAAGGAACTCACGCGCCGTCTGACGCAACAACTTCTGATCGTCGGAGAAGTCGAAATTCATAAGCCTCCCGGAATGTTACGGATGGGTGGTGTGATTGATCGGCGTCTTACAAACCAGACGCCATCCCCGTCAACCGGCCAGGCACTCGATCATGCATCGTAGACGCGCCCCTTCCAGCGCGTGCGCGTACCTCTGTAGTAACGCCAGGCCGATGAGACCGTCATCGCCGTGTAGAGAGCTGCGGCAAGAGGCAGGGTGAGCGCCCAGGAGCGATGACAGCCGAGGTGGCGCAACATGGGTAGATACGTCCACGCCATACCGGCGTAGGCGAGAAATCCCCAGAAGGCAGACCACCCCGTACCGCACAGGAACAGCACGAAAGGCAAGAGAAACACGATCCCCAGACCAACCACACAACCAAGAAGCGCGGCGGGATTGTAGTACAGTTGGGTGTAGGCGCTACGTGCGACCATGTCCCAGATGGGTCTGAGCGTCGAGTAGCCTCGCGTGGAGTTCACCCCATGCGCATAACCGAGCCAGAGCCGTCCACCCGCACGCTTGCATACGTCACCGAGGGAGACATCGTCGATCACAGCATCGCAGATCGACGTCAAGCCACCGATCCGTGCCAGGAGTTCCCGGTTGACCAACATGCAGCCACCCGCTGCGCCGGCCTGTACCGAACGGTCATCGCCGATCAACCGGAACGGATACAGTGCAGCGAAAAAATAGGTGAAGGCGGGTATCAGAAGCTTCTCGAAGAGGGTCTGGCAGCGCAGCCGCGCCATGACAGAAACGAAATCCCGCTGCCGATCTGCCGCTGTAGCGAGCAACCCCGCAAGCACGTCCGCATCATGGCGAATGTCAGCATCTGTAAACCAGATCCAGTGGGCCCCCAGTTCGATCGCACGTTCGTATCCCTGCTGTTGCGCCCAGACCTTTCCCATCCAGCCTGCCGGCAGCTCGGCACCCCGCAGTACGAGAAGCCTGGCTTCCGCTCTGCACTCACGGGCAAGGCGTTGCGCCACCTCGGTGGTCCCATCGTTGGAATGATCATCCACCAGGACCACGCGAAGATTCGGATATGTCTGGTGCAAGAGGCATGGCAGGGTTGCCGGTAATTCTCCGGCCTCATCACGTGCAGGTACGACGGCAACGACCAATCCATGATCGTCATTTCGCGCCGGATGAAGTACCGGTTCGATTCGCCAGCGGCGTCCCCACACGGCGTAACCAAGCCATCCCAACGCCAGCAGTGCCGCCAACCACATCATCCAGGTGCGGGCTTCTGGCAGATCGAAGGTGGAATTGGAATAGGCGCGGGTGGATCGGTAAAAGCTGTCTCAGGATGAACGGCGGAACCAATCCACTCGAATCCCCCGACGTGTATCGCGTTCGTCTCGGCAATCGCGAGATCATCCTGATTGCCACGGCACATGTCTCCCGCGAATCGGCTGTGCTGGTGCAGCAAGCAATCAAAGCCGCCCAACCCGACAGCGTCTGTGTCGAACTGGATGAAGCCAGACACGCTCAGCTACGAAACCAACAGCGCTTCGAATCGCTGGATCTGAAACAGGTCATTCGGCAGCAACAACTCCTGCCGCTTCTCGTCAATCTGCTGCTGGTCTCTTACCAGCAGAAACTCGGGGGAAAGCTGGGGGTCCTCCCCGGGTCCGAATTCATCGCTGCCATCGAAGAAGCAGAACGCCAGAACGTTCGGGTGATGCTCTGCGATCGTAACATCAAGGTGACCTTGCGACGCGCCTGGGCTGCACTGACCTGGCGCCAGGAGTTCATGCTCCTCGCAGCGGTTCTCGGATCGGCCTTCGAGACGCCGGACCTGACGGAAGAGGATCTGCGTCACATGAGAGAGCAGGACATCGTGACGCGGCTCATCGAAGAGTTGGGTCGAGAATTGCCGGGGCTCTCCACGGTGTTGATTGATGAACGGGACCACTACCTGGCGGAACGGATTCGGCAAGCGCCAGGCGATCGTGTCCTCGCCGTTGTCGGAGCCGGCCATGTCAAAGGAATCCTGCAGGCACTGACATCGGACCACACCGTCGATCTGGCGTCGCTTGAAACGATCCCACCATCGTCTGCCGTATGGCAATGGCTGGCGTGGAGCATGCCAGCGGTGATCATTGCAGCCATCGCCTGGATCGGATGGCAGCACGGTGTCACGGAGGCGGGCAACAATATCCTGTTCTGGGTCCTGATCACGGGTGTGCCCAGCATGCTGGCCACCCTGCTGGCGGCCGCACACCCGCTCACGGCGCTGAGTGCCCTGGTCAGCGCACCGATCACAACACTCAGTCCCATCCTCGGAGTCGGCTACATTGCCGCTTTCGTCGAAGCATACGTTCGTCCACCTCGAGTCTACGAGCTGAGAAATTCGGCACGAGACGTATCATCACTGCGCCAATGGTGGACCAATCGTCTGCTCCGAATCCTGTTGGTGTTCGTCCTGAGTTCGCTCGGCGGAAGCGCCGGTATGCTCATCGGAAGCGCCGAGATCATACGAAACCTGTTCCGTTGAAGCCTCGGCAGGAAAGGCCGGGTTGCGGCGTATACCGTGGGTAAACTGCTCAACGGGATATTTTACTTTCTCGCCGGACAAACGCGGCAAGAAGGACTGTCCGAGCACGCTCGTACGGCGGGCGTGCCGTTACCCACAGAAAATGTGGCTGCCGCTCGCCGTCCGATCGAGCCAACGAGCACCCGAAAACCCATGCCAGCTCAGAGCTCGCTAGACCTCGTCCCAGAAAAGTTCCGCGTATTTCATCAGGTCGACCCGATGGCGCCGGCATAGCGGACCCCGAGCTTCGGCTGGCAGGAGTGCACCACAATCCAGACAGAATCGCTGAGCTTTCGGACCTCTATGTTTCCTCATCACAGACCTCCCCTCTTCGGGCGGCTCAGGCAAGACGTCGCGCACCGTACGTCTCGGCACGAAGCTCTCCCGTCGTCAGATCGAGGTGGATGCCGGTGGCAATCTCCACCGTGGTTCGCAGGCGTGGCGCCACGATCCGGCCCAGACCGAACGGCCGGCAGTCCCACGCCATACGCGTGGCGGAAAATGGCATGCGAACCCGGATGCGCCGAGCAAAACCAAGCCTCTTTTCCATCGCCAATGTCTCCTTTCATCGGAAAGGTGCCGTTGCACTCAGCGTGCCAGACGAACGGGACACACCAGGGATCACACCCGGCGGCTTGTTGTGTACGAAATGAACCCAGAGGCACCACATCCTGGGATACAGAGACGAGCCGGGCGCACTCAGTCAGACTACACCGGCGGATCCACCTCCGTGCTTCTCCCGAATTTCAGGCTGGTGCGGCGGATCGTCTTATCAGGTGCGCGGTGTGTCTTGGCAGGATGGGGGAGGACGCACGGCAGGCTGGGGTTCGACCTCCGACACGGCAAGGGATACTTATGGCCACGGATACCGGTCGTACGGGAAATCCCGGCATTCCTCGAACTTCGAGTAATCCGCGGGAGTGAGATCGCGTTCCCACTCGATCACCTCGTGATAAATCACACATCGCATCCGAGGTCCGGTCACACGGGGATCGGCAGCCAGTGCCGCAAGAACAGACTCACGGGTCACGTTCTCGTTCGACATCCGCAGGCCACCCCCCGCGTGGGTGTCCAGGACCATGAACTTCGGTGTTTCCGGCAAAGCGCCATCCCAGGCCGTCCACTCCGGCAGCCGGCCATCCCGGCCACGCCCCGGAGAACCGGTATAAGCAAACTGAGCCCAGTACGACATCATATCTGCGCTGAGTTGCTGGCGACCCGCTTCGTTCTTCGCAGTGAAAATCATGTTGGCTGCGCGCCCGAGATCGAAATGTCCGAAGACGAAGGGAATCTCGAGGCCATGCGCCGCCCCCAGCATCATGGACAGATCGGCGCCCAGCAAATGGGGCTCTTCATCCCAGTCGAATCGATAGACAAACACGGACGGTCCCTGCACACGCTCCATCGCCATTGCGGGTTCGTCTGCACCACGTGCCTTCCAGAGTTTGGAGAGGTATTCCGCGGTGAGATTGTACAGGCGCTCGTCGCGCACACGTGGAATGATCCACAGCCACCGCCGCACCCACTCGGGCGATGGGAACATGAATAATTTGTTCTCGTCACGATTGGTGCCCGCGATAAACGGCACTTCGTTGTAACCACCTTTGCGGCTCAACTCTTTCAGGGCATGACCGCTGGGAAGAACCGTTCCATCACGGAATACGAGTGGCATCAGGATCATGCCCGTCGGCGAGACGTCATAGCCCGCAATGATCTCCTCGGCGCTCTTTCCCCGTAGATAGCGAGCCTGCTCCGCTCGCGACAACGAAGAAAAATAGAGCCGTGCACCATCACGGTCTTTTGCTGTCCTGTCGTGCTGCAGCAGACGCAGCGCCATCTCGCCCGAGCTATGGAAAGATCCCGGGGCAGTATCATCTACGAGGTTTTCCGCATCCTCCGGGGATGTCAAATGAGTGCTGCCGCTCTGGGCAATGGCTCGATGGAACAGCCCGTGTGCCAGCGGCGACAGCAACATCGTGTAGACATTCCGGCCGCCCGCCGATTCACCGAAGACGGTCACGCGATCCGGATCTCCCCCGAAAGCCGAGATGTTCTCCCGTACCCAGCGCAACGCGGCGATGATATCGAGTGTGCCGAAGTTACCCGAAGCATCCGCATTGGAGGCCCCTTCACGCAAAGAGGCATGGCGTAACCAACCGAACGGACCGAGCCGGTAATTGAATGAAAGCACCACCACTTTATGTGTGGCGGCCAGGTTGCCGCCGTTGTAGAAACCCCCATCCCCGATGCTGTTGCCGCCGCCGTGGATCCAGACCATGACCGGCCAGCGATCTTTTCCTTCCGGCACATGTGACGGATCGACACGTGGCGCCCATATATTGAGAAAAAGACAGTTCTCCTGGCCCACCACTTGACCGCTTTTCCCTGCCACGCCGCCAAACGGGCTGGCATACTGAACGCATGGCGAACCGGGGATGAGGGCCTCTCGAACACCCTCCCACCTTGCGGCTCTTTGCGGCTCACGCCAGCGCAAATCACCAATGGGCGGCGCCGCATAAGGGATACCGAGCCATGTATGGCTATCGTACTCGCCACGGAACCCGACCACGGCTCCCACCGGTGGGTTACGCTGACTATCGGGATCGACCGTACCTCGTGACCGCTCCGCCGAACGCAGACAAGCTGGCGAGCACAAACATGAGGACACAGATCTTCCGCGAGGACATTCGAACTCCCTTCCGACTGCCGGCGACCTCCCGACATACACCACATCGTATCGCGGGGAGAAGCGCCCCGATCCTTGTAAACGCGGAGGATCACCGGCGGATCAGCGGGTTGGATCGGCCAACGTTCGGAAAAGTCTACCGGGGACACACGGCTTGCCCTTCCCCATGCCACTGACCTAGTGAAGCAGCATGCAATCGATCCCCCGGCACGGCCGTTCCAAAGAAGAGGTTTTCGAAAGGCTCGAGGCGTTCCGCGCCAATGATGTGAAATGGCGTACGGGCCGCACCTGGGCCTATGTATACGACCCGGGTCCCGAGGCGGAGGACCTCATCAAGAAAGCATACATGATGTACCTCTCGGAGAACGGCCTCGACCCGAGCGCTTTTCCCAGTGCTCTCCAACTCGAGAACGAATTGGTGTCGATGGCGGCCTCACACCTGCAAGGCGATGAGGAAGTTGTGGGCAATTTCACGAGCGGTGGGACGGAGAGCATTCTACTGGCGGTGAAGACCGCGCGTGACTGGGCGTGTGCCAACCGCCCGCACATCACTGAGCCGGAGATCCTTCTCCCGGTGACCGCCCACGCTGCCTTTCAGAAAGCAGCCCATTACTTCAGCGTAAAACCAGTCCTGGTGCCCGTCGACACGACGACGTTCAAGGCCGATCCGGTTGCGATGCGCAGGGCCGTGACGCCGAACACGATCCTCATCGTCGGCTCGGCTGTGTCCTATGCGCATGGTGTCGTCGATCCAATCCGGGAACTCGGTCAGATCGCGCTCGAACACGACATCTTGCTGCATGTCGACGGCTGCATCGGAGGGTTCCTCCTCCCCTACTTTCGCCGCCTCGGAGCACCGGTACCCGACTTCGAATTCAACGTGCCGGGTGTCACTTCGATGTCGATGGACTACCACAAGTACGCCTTCGCAGCGAAAGGCGCCTCGATCATCCTCTACCGCAACAAGGAGTTGCGCCAGTACCAGATTTATACCTGTGCGACATGGACCGGCTACACGATCATCAATCCGACGATTCAGAGCACAAAGTCGGCCGGACCCATGGCTGCGGCCTGGGCGATTCTGAATTTCATGGGCGATGACGGATATCTGGAGATCGCACGCCAGGTGCTCGACGCAACACTGCGGATCGTTGACGGGATCGAAAAGATCGACGGGCTACGCCTCCTCGGCCGTCCGGAGATGAACCTCATCGCGTTTACCTCGGATAGCATCAACGTCTTCCATATCATCGACGAGATGAAAGAACGCGGCTGGTACGTGCAGCCACAGCTCGGCTCCTACGGATCGAAGGAAAACATCCACCTGTCGGTCAATCCTGCAAGCGTCAAATGGGTCGATGAAATGCTCGAGGATCTGCGGGCCTGTACGGAGATCGCCCGGCAAGCGCCACCCGATCCCTTCGCCGAATCCCTCAAATCGATGTTGGATGGCATCGATCCAGCATCTTTGACGGATGAGATGCTGGGTCAGATGCTCGCGATGGCGGGGATTCAGGGCACAGGACTCCCCGGCCGTATGGCCGGTATCAGCGGAATCCTGAACTCGTTGCCACCGCAGCTCTCGGAAAGGTTACTGAAAACATTCTTCAATGATCTGTACCGTTATCCAGCCACACCGGCCGAATAGTCACGACAACAGAGGAGCAATGCGGACGTTCGGCCTCCGTCGTCGAAGGAACTGGATCGGCTGGAACCCGGAAACGTCTCGTTGTCGAAATGATGAAAAAACGGGGTTTCTGTGCCACACCGTCTACGTTGACAGGACGGGGCGATTGGCTTAGCTACACAACTCTCCGATGCGGGCGTAATTCAGCGGTAGAATGCCAGCTTCCCAAGCTGGACGTCGCCGGTTCGACCCCGGTCGCCCGCTTTTTCAGAAGCTCCTGATTTACCAGGAGCTTCTGTCGTTTCGGGCGCGGGCATTTTGACTCGATTGGTGCTCTCGGGGCGGCCCTGGTGCCGGTTGGTACGTCTTTCTTCTGCTTTTCTGCGGCGCAAAGCCGCTTTAAAGCTTCGAATGTATGCACCGATGCCAGGTACGCAGTGGGGCATCATCTCGTACACCGGAGCCGCTACTCTTCGTCTTCGGGGGAAAACGCACGCGGGCGTTGTTCTCCTTTGCGAAGACCTTCGACTTCACCGGGTTCGACTCCGTGAGCCCGTCGGCGATCGCCACGTTCAAGATGCGCCGAAGAAAGCTTCATCTGACAGGCTGCTCCTGGATTCTTCGAAGCCGCCAAAGGCATCGTTCACGATCTTCTCGATCAGCGCTACTTCGTCATCGCGGAGCTTCTGGAATTCGCTTTGACGGCGCCTCGAGGGCAGACGGCCGTGGTTTTGCCGGATGAACATGACGAGGTCCTCTGCGAGACGGTCCGGCATCTCAACCGCATCCATGATGCGCCGGAGAGCCTCGTCGTGGCGGCGAAGGTAGTCAATCTCGCGCGGCAGATCGTCTTCAACCGTGCGCCGGACGCAGGTAAAGAGAAACTCGGCCGCAGCCGTGCAGTCGAAGTATCGGTAGAGGTCTGCGGTATCGTTGAGGACCTCGACGTTGCGGTCGGCTGTCGGACGCCAGTCAATGAACGGCAGCAGTGGCCCTGAGTGCGCTTGTAAGGTGTGCCGGTAATCGTCGATGCGATCAGACATGACCGACGAAACGGGAAAGACCATGCCTGGCGGCGTGAACCTGCGCTCGGCGAGGACGTGATGGATGAGGCAGCGGTGCAGGCGTCCGTTCCCGTCCTGAAACGGATGGATATAGACGAAGCCGAACGCAGTGGCGGCGGCTTGCAGTACGGGGTCCATGCCGCTGTGTCGCATCCGGTCATTCGCCTCCAGCATGCCGCGCATCAGGTCCTGGAGATCGCCAGGGCGCGCGCCGATAAATTCCGGCAAAGGGTCGCCCGTGTGGTCGCGTTCACCCAGAAAGACACCGTCGGGCCTCAAGCCCGCATGGATGAAGCGCGTATCCTCGATGAGCACCCCGTGCAGGCGGAGGATCTCCGACAGGGTCAGATCGTGCTTGCCGGCCTGCAGCACGGCGCGGCCCCACCGCTCCAGCCGATTGCGCGGCGCACGCTCTCCTTCAATCTCGAAGCTCGCCCGGCTGTCTGCCAGCAACATGAAACTGGCCGCGCGGGCGATGAGGTGAGCGCCAGTACGCCCAACAATGTCCCCTGCTTTGGCTGCAAGGTCCAGCTCGAGGAACTTTTCCAGCGCCTTCGTGCGCCGGATGACAGGACAATAGCGGGCGTTCCCGAGCAGATTGTCGCGCACGCGGTGCCGCTTCGAGAGTTGCGGGCTCGATGTGAAATACGCATTGGGATCGAGGAGATCGACGATGGCGGTTGCGCGGCCGGCGTCCTCGGCATCCAGCATCCGGCCGGTCAGCATTTCGTAGAGGTACCACGCCCGCCGCAGTGACGCGCTTTTCGGCACGCCGCGGGCGATCGCCTCAAGGGCTGGCGGCGGCAGGGACTCGAACACGCGTTTGAGGACAAGCAGGTCGAGCGGTTCATGGCGCAAGGCGAAGTTGAGATGGTCAATCAGGTCGTCGCCGGGCCAGTACCGTTTGTCGAAGACCATCCAGGGCGCCTCGACGCGAAGACTGCCCTTGACGAACTGGCTTGAGACGCAGGATCGATGGCGGACGGGTGCCTGGATGCCGAGCCGGTGTGCGAGCGCGGCTGAGCCCGCCAGGCGAGCGGCGGGCGGGAGGTTCTCGTCCCGGAAGGTCGAAGGCTGCTGATTTTTTGAGGTCATGATCGAGTTGGTCCTTACGGAGGTCGAAAATCGTTCATTTGCTAGTCGGCGGGTCGAAAACGACCATAAGACACTCCTTAGTCGAAATCCAGCGTTTTCCGTCGAAATACGTCATTCGAAGGCGCTGAGGGTCGAAAGGTATTACAGAAGCACCGGCACGACGTGTTACCTGGTGGGCCACGGTCCTAACGAAAGCAAGCGGGATGGCGTGCATCGAGAATGTTGAACCGGCGCAGAAGGCTTCCATACAAGATAAGCTCCTGGAGAATCCAATAGGCGCCAATCCGAAAGTGGCCGGCCTTCTTCCGCCACCCCCGCAGCAGTTGGCATAACACTCGCAAAATTTTGAACTTGCCGTCGACCAAAGCAGCTTAACAGGAGGTCGTGAAGACCATGTTGCTCGGGAGTAGAACGAAGATCGAAGCTATGATGAATGTTTTTCGACGATGCGTAGGGAAACTAAATGAGAGGGCCAAACAACTGGAGGACGAGGCCCGGACCATGAAGGAAGGAGGCCGCCGTAGATTTCGTGAAAGCGGCCCTGAAACGATCGGGGTCTCGTGCTTGTGACCCTGCACCAAACTTGGTAGCGGACGAGAGAGGGGTATCGGGCCATTCACAAGGATCAACTCCGCTTCGGAGTCCTCTGCGTTCTTCTCTACGTCGTTCTGTCCTGGGCCGTTCGCTTCGACATGCGCAACGGCGCACAGATAGCCTCTCTCGTTTTCCCCCTGGACACTTTTTCCATGTATGCTCAGCCGCCGTCCGACCGGGTCAGTCACCTCCTCGTGCGCACAGCAGACGGTCAAACACACCGGGTTCTCTCCTTTCGTAGTTTCCAGTGCTCTGAACCCATTACCGTTGACGGCGGAAGTTGTTCGGAAAGCCGCGGGATTCCGTACCATTTCGCAGACCTGGTCCACTACATTCAGAACCACAGCGGCACGGGAACCGAGGACGCCGAACTGATTACCCGCACCTGGCAGATCCGCCGGGGAGAGGCACCTGAAGTCGCCGGCGACTGTGTGATGGCGACTTGCAAGGTGAGCCGGTGAAGCCCGCACCCCGGCTGAGTGGCACGTGGTTGCGACGAACGATCGCATTCGTCGTCGCCGTGGATCTGCTGTCGTTTTACGTCTTCATTGGTCAGGCGCAGAAGGAAGCACTGACAGATGGGTTTGTTATTTCGCCCGTTGTCGGATTTCTCGCCGAACCAACGATTCGGCTGACCCTGTGTGCAGCGGGACTCATGGCAATCCTTTTCTTTGCACGGCGCCCGGGGCGGATCGGTGCAGGCAGCGCCGCGCTCGTTTCTTTGGGGATCTTATCGACCGTCCATGCACATCTTTTCGGCTCACCCTGGAGACACCTTTTTTACGGCGGACTTTGTCTAACCGGCTGGCTGGCGGGCCTGGTGGTCACACGGAGGCATGGCGGGGAGACAGATGAGTCCTACGCCGTTTACGGTGCCATCGCCCTGCTCGGAACTGCGTATCTGAATGCAGGCATCAGCAAGCTCGCCTACGGTGGACTCGATTGGTTGAGCGGATTGCCGATCCAGGCAGTCGTCATCGCTCAGGATGGCCTTGTGGCCGATGACATGACGTCCAGCCTACGCTCCTGGCTCGTCTCGACGCCAATCGCTGCGAGCGCGCTTTGTGTGGGAACGGTTCTGTTCGAGTTGGCCGGGCCATTGATGCTCATCGGACAGCGTATCCGGATCATCGTTGCAGGCGGATTGATCGCCATGCACTCGGTGATCCTGCTCCTTACCGGTATCCTTTACTGGGAATCCATGCTGTTTCTTGGCACGGCTGCAGCGTTCGGCGATCTGCCGCGCAGCTCCGTCTCCGGAACAAGGCCGATTCTCCGTCGCCGCTGGTTTTCACCGGCCGTGGTCCTCCTCATCCTCTGTGGCGCACTGGCGATCCGGCATCAGGCGATACGTCATGAAAGTCTCGTCGCGTCCCAAACCAGCACCCAGCCGCCACCGCGATCGGAGCCGACTCCGCGTCTGGAACAAATCGGTCCATTTTCAGTCGGGCAGGACCTCGGCGACGGCTGGAAGATCGCCTCATTGGACCGGACCGTGAACTCGGTGGTCGTTGGTGTGCAGGGTGCACCTGGAGTGAGTCGCTTTGAGATTACATGTCGGGAGACTTCCGACAGCAGCCCATTCGATCTCGGAAAGGCCCACCTGTTCTACTCGCGTGATCTCGAATTCGACGAGATACGTGAGGTCGGGCAGACGTTACGGGCTCGGCTCGAGGAGGTATCCGAAAACGATGTCTGTGCGACCATCTCTCGGTGGCTCGCCAGGTAGGCGTCTGGATGATGACAGGACCAGAGAGATACCGGCAGGTGCGCCGTAAATCACGATTACAAATTGCGACGGAACATGGATACATTTGTAGTATTTCTAATGTTGACTTGTGTA
>CAZEWD010000064.1:4931-13093 GCA_964515725.1 uncultured Binatia bacterium (SeqCode) | reverse complement strand
TAGGCCAAGCGCAGGTACATGCGCAGGAGCATATCGGCCCAGTCCTGTGCTTCGGTTCCACCCGCCCCGGGATGGAGGGTGATGATGGCATTCCCGGCATCGTGTTCCCCTCCGAGAAGGCGCTGCAACTCGATTGCTTCGAGCGCCGCACTCACTTCCTCACATTTGGCATATGCCTCGGCAGCCGCCTCTGCATCAGCCGTTTCGTCCGCCAACTCGGCGAAGATGCGCGCGTCTTCCAACCCCTGCGTCAGGCGGCGCAATGTGTCCACGGGGGCTGCAACCTCTGCCCGTTCCCGGAGGAGTTTTTGCGCCCGCTCGGCGTCGTTCCAGAAATCCGGCGCAGCCGCCAGGTGATCGAGTTCGCTCAGACGCCTTTCCCGCCCTGCAACGTCAAAGATGCCTCCCGAACGTCTGCAAACGTTCATCGAGAGAAGCCATGCGATCCTTGAGTGAACTGTCATCCATCGGGGAACCTTTCAAACTTACAATGAGTAGCAACGGCAGGCGGGGAGATCCACTGCGTGCTTTTTCGGATCCCCCCTTTCGAGAGATCGGCTCGTGTGATGTGAGAGGGTAGCCATCGTCCGATGCGGGTGTTGCCCGCGGGGTACGGGAATGCCGCAGATGCAGGGAAACGGTTGTTTCCTCGTTGATTCCATCGAACCACGCCCAATCCAGAAACGGCGTGTCGTGATGGCTGAGTGGGATGTGTGGGTAGCCACGGGGGAGGAGCGATGGGGAGAATGCCGTTCAGGAAAGCAATGTTGGCGTGGTTGTTCCTCGGCTGCGCCACCCCAGCGTGGGCCGCACGCGATCTGTGCGAGTTGCTGAAAGACAAGGGGATCCTCAGCGATCTCGAATACAAGGAGTGCAAAGCGGCTCAGGAGAAGGAAGCAGCAGCGGATACGCGGCCAACGAAGTTGCCGGCCTGGCTCAACCATTTCACGCCGTTTGGTGATCTACGGCTGCGCGACGAAATGTTTTTGGGGAGTGATTTCCATTTCCGCAATCGTGGCCGCCTGCGTGCCCGTCTGGGCCTGGCCGTTACACCGGTGGACGAAGTCAGTGCGACGTTTCGTGTTGCCACCGGCAGCCCGGACGATCCGATCTCATCGAATCAATCTTTCGAGAAAACCTTCACTCGTAAACCGTTCAGCCTGGACCAGGCATATCTCCTTCTCAAACCGGGCAAAACCTTTGGAATCCGGCCGGGTTCGGTATCCGTTTCAGTCGGCAAATTTGCGGCGAACGCTTACCGTGTCACGGAGATGCTCTTCGATGACGATCTGAATCCAGAAGGAATGACGGAAATCTTGAGCCTCGTGGAGGAGAAGGAGGGTACGCTGCGTGGTCTGCGTGTCAGCGGGTTTCAATGGGTCATGGAAGAGGTGTCCACCGGTTCCGATGCCTGGATGGGCGGCGGGCAGATCGGCTGCGACCTGGCTCTGGGGAGTGCCGCCAACTGGACCCTTGCCGCCGGCGACTACAGCTTTCAGGGCCTGAACAGCCTGGCTCGCAGGCGTCTGAGTCCAACCATCCCGAACGCCCGGAACCCGACCGATCCGGCCATCAACACGATGCGCAACACACAGCTCGCGAATTCAAACAGCGTGGTTCTCGACCCCTACGGTAGCATTCTGGGGTTCAAAGACGGCTTCAACGTTTTGCACGTTGCGAGTGAAATGAATTTTGAGGATCCGATCGGCCTCGGAGTGCCCGGTGGACTCTTTGGTGAGTTCGTTCACAACACGCAAGCGGATGGCAGGAATGTTGGCTTTGCCCTGGGCGCCGGTTTCGGACGTGCAGGCAGAGACTGGTACAGGAATCCCCTCAAGAATCCCGGTGATTGGAGTGCCTCCTATACGTTCCAGCGGGTCGAGAAAGATGCTGCCGTTTCCCTGTACAGTTACAGCGACATCGATTTCTCGACGCGCGATTCGAGCGGTAGCAATACGCAGAAGGGCAGCACGAATGTCTTGACCAGCATCCTTCGCCTGGATTACATGCCCCTTGCCCACTTCCAACTCACTGCCAAGACCCACTTCATCAATGCCTTGGATCGCCACCTTGCCACGCAGACCAACGGACTACCTCTGGGCAAGTCAGGCAATTCCACACTGGTGCGTGTCCAACTCGATGCCGTTTTGAAGTTTTGATGGGCAGCAGGTCCGCCGCAGAAAGCGTCGACGAGAGATGCCACCCGCGAGAAACGCCTGGAAATCGATGGTGATTTCTGTCGCTTTGCACGTACCCGGGACATCGAACACGCTGGTGGGCCATGTCTCTCGGAATGCCCCGGCTGGTAACGTGCGCACACTGGATCGGCTGGTTTCGAAGTTGAAAGGGTCGGTCCTACACGAGCACTCCAACACTTGCGAATGCGGAATCCGGCCATCGTATTCACAGAAGGTCCACGCAGGAGGAGAGTGGAGCAGGAGACCACTGATTTTTCCTGCTTTTTTCCTTTTTCCAGAGCCGTTTCATGGGGTATTACCGGGTTTCTCGAACCGACGAAGACCAGTTGCGACTTCGATCATTTCTAAGAATACCGATCTGGATGCTGAATTAGGATCTCGCATCGCCATCACGGCACACAATTTGGTTCTCTGAACGTGCATTCGGGGGTTGTTTGTAATGTATGAAAGGGCAGTGGTAACCAGAGGAGCCGATGTCATGAAAACAAAATGGGGTTTGAGGTTCTGTAGGAGTTCACTTCAGGTGATCATTGCCCTCGGATTTTTGCTGGGCGCAAATAACGCCTTTGCAGCCATCCAGTTCCTGGACGATGGTGCGATTCCGGACCCGGCGACCCCGGGTTGGATGTTGCCCCCGCAAGGCACGTGTCCGGCCGACCCAACGAAAACCACACGTCCCGACTGTCTCGCCCTTCGCTTGAACATCGGTCAGGCGAGTTGCACCGGCAATTACTCGTGGAGCACCGGGGTGTGTAACGACCTGGTGAACAATGCGGGGCAGGCAGTTTGCGAGGGCAAGGGGAACCGTTTGTGGAACGCCGGCACGGGTGTTTGTGCAATTACCCTGAAAGGCGATGACCGCAACGACGTGGCCTGCATGATGCACGGCGGGACATGGGTAACGAGTGGCGCTTGCGTCGGGAACTGGGTGATGCCGCCGCGTACGGCGTATACGCCCACCTTGCTGACCGGCAATTTCCCTGGTGACCAATGTTTGCGGTGCCACAACGAGCGTACCGAATACAACATCAATCGTGTCCGTGACGTGGAAAGCACGATTTACATGGGCCACAAGAACATGACGCGCAAGCTCATTCCGGGTAAGGCCTGGGGGGGACCGCCGATGATGTGCAGTCTGACCATTCCGCCGCCACTCCAGGAGAGCGGGCCAGCCTGCGAAGCGATCGGTGGTAAGTGGTATCCGGCCGAGGCCTATCCCCATGACAATAGCGATAACGTGATTGACTGGATCTCGGGTAAAGTCACCATATCCAACATTCAACGCGATATCCTTTGGATTTATGCGGACTGGCTCTCGCCGTATCCACGGATCACCGCAAAGTTGCCGCCTGGTTCCGCGAAAGTCTGCACGAATCCGACCCTGAGTTGTGCGGGTTCGCCTGCATCGCCCTGTGAGAATGCAGCAGAGACCTGCGTCCTCAATGCCGGGGCTTCCTATTCCTGTGCACGTTGCCACACGACGGGTTGGACGAGCGATGCCACCATCGGTCCATCGACGGGGATCGATGCCAAGGAACCGGAAATCAGTTTCCCCGGGGTGACGTGGGATCGACTTTCCGATGCTCCGGAAGGTGTTGTGAATTTGAGCGGTGGCATCCTGGGAGATCCGAACAAGTACGCATCATGGGACGTGTGGGGTGTGGGTTGTACGGCTTGCCATATGTCGGCAATCGAGACGGCGAGCGGGACCGGATCGCCGCCGCAGTACAGTGCTCCGGCGGGGATGTCGAGCCACCACAGCAACCTGACTGCAACCGATAACCCCACTGGCGTGTGTTCGAATGCGCAATGGACGGCAGAAGCCCAGTGTACGGCGGCCGGCGGCCGGTGGCTGACAGCCTGTAGCGTCAATCCAACGAATCCGATCTGTGTCTATGCCAACGTGACCAATTCGACGGATTGCGCGACCGTAGCCGGCACCTGGACAGCCTTGCCTGCCTGGTGCACCAACGCCCACTTCACCAACGCGGCGGATTGCGCGGCAAACGGTTTCGTCTGGCAGGCAGGATCCTGTTCGAGTGCCGATGCCAAGGCCACGTGCTCGGGTGGTTCTGGACTTGCCGCAAAGACCTGGCGGACGAATGGAAGCAAGGAGTCCTGCGAGCTTGGTGGCGGTACGTGGTCCTATTCGAAATGTGATCTTGCAGGTGCGTGCAACAAGGGCACCTGCAGCAAACCGGCGCATACGGATGCCGTCAATTGTAAAAAGGACGGCGGAATCTGGACGAGTCCGAACGACCTGGCCGGTTGCAATGTGCTGGGCGGCCAGTTCCGATACGCCACCGACTTTGTCCGTTGCGAAAACGCTGGCGGTGAGTGGACGGGGAATAACCTGACCCGCGGTGGCATCATCACCAGGGTGTGTATGGATTGTCACCGGCAGGATGTCAGCGGTATGCCGTACGCCGACTATGATGCCATCCCTGGCAGCGAAGCCACCTCGCATCCCGGCATGAACCTGAAGGTTGCCAACAATCTCAGTACGATCAGATTTCCAAGCTATCCGGCCGGGAATCAGTTCTTGAACAGCGTACATGCGCGATTCAGTGGCACCTTCGCGCAGATTGCCACTGCGAAGAACTATCAGCCCGGGGGCTACTCGAGCTTCTTCATGAACGAAGGGGAAACTCAGAAAACCGGTAATGGCTGTACGGGTTGCCATAACGTACACCGCAGCACCGTCGAAGCGGCGGGGGCTGAAGGGGCGCTCAAGCCGTGTTCGGACTGTCACGGTGGATCGTACGCGGTGGATCTCGCCAAGATCAACCACCTGGCGGGTGTGGGAACACCCATGGAACACATGGCCGAAAATCCGATGAAGCCCTGCATCGTCTGCCACATGCCAAACGGCGAACACCTGTGGCGGATCAATACGGATCCCGCCTATTCGACCTTTCCCGCGGCGGCCATGAATGGAGTCGTCAATGCGAACACCGCTCCAGACGGGAACTTCGCTGCCGCGGTGTGGGTTGATCTCGATGCCGCTTGCGGGCAGTGCCACGGCGGTGGAACCAACCACGCCAGCACTGCCATTGCTGCGGTCGGCGGCAGCCCGAGTGCGACTCTGACTGTTGCTTCGACGGCTGGCTTTGTGGCGGGTCAACGGATCTCTGTCGAAGGTGCTGGTGGATATGCCTATGATACGGCGGGTGAGCCCGTGAGGGGCGATTTTAAATCCTACATCAAGACCGTCTCGCCGCCGTCGACGATCGTCGTGGCCGGCCCGCCGCCGCGCCTGCCCCTGGTCGGCGCGAACGTGATTCAGAACCCCACGACTCCGGGGGCAAACTACCGGACCAAGGCGGCTCTGGCCGTGGTCGCCGAGGGGATGCACCAGGATGCCAACATCGGTGCGCAGACAACCTTTGCCGCTTCTGTCAGTGGTCTGACCGTGAACGTTGCGCAGAACGTTTCCTGCGCGGGTCCGTGCCCGGCCTTCGAATATGACTGGGAGTGGGGTGATGCCACGCCGAACGGTGCCGGTGCGACGGCCAGCCACACCTATGCGGCGAGTGGCCGCAAGACGATCACCCTGACGGTGAGGCTGGCGGGCGGCGCCGCACACAACAGCGTCGTCGGTTCGGTTACGCGCACCGTTGCGGTCACGCCAGCGGACAATCCGCCCAACGTGAGTGGCACGAGCTGCGTGTTTGATTCCAATACATGGACAGCGACCATCACCGATGCCACCACTGACGACAATGCGGCGCCGCCGACGATCGTGGTCGACTGGGGCGACGGCTCACGCTCGGTGGGTGCTCCGAACCAGATCTTCACTCACACTTACGGTGCCGCGAACCTCTACACCGCAAGCCTGAAAGCGGTCGACAGCAATGCCCGGCACTCGAACACCTACGTCTGTGCCGACGCCATGGCGTCACCCTTCACCATCAGTGGTACGGTGAAAAACAAGACGGGCAGTGCCAATCTGGCCTCCGCCATCGTCAATGTGAAGAAGGGCGGCAGCACGGTGAAGACCGTGTACACCGCGTCGAATGGCACCTTCTCCGTGACCAACCTGAAGCCGGGTGCCTACACGCTGGTCGTGTCGAAGTCGGGATACACCTTTGCGAACCCGATCGTGGTACCGGCGGTCGGACCCAGCCAGTCGGTTGGGGTGATCAACGCGGTGACGCCGTGAGCGCATGGGCCCGGGGGGCAGGCCTTACCGCCTGTCCTCCCGCCACCAAAGAGTGTGCGATGGATCAGATGAGAACCGAAGAGAGTGTGGGAGGAGCCATGAGAAAGTTTCTGGGAATGTCACTGGTGGTGGGATTGGCGCTGGCGGTGTCGACCGGGGTGATGGCCTACTCACCCGCCGGGGGGTATGTGCCCGGATCCGGCATCAACGGCACAGTCCATGATTTGGGCACGGTTCATAACGGAATGAATTACACGGCGAGTCCGGCAGATCCGTTGAATCGGATCTGTATTTTCTGCCACGCGCCGCACAACACCTACAGGTTGAGCACCGCCACGGGCGGGTCCGGCCTGCAGGCGCCGTCCGAGTTTGATTATCTGCCGTTGTGGAACCACAATCTGACGGGATTCACCACGGGATTCACCATGTACGAGAATGGTCCGGGTGCGCCGCAGACGGGTGAGCGCGCCTCGCAGGCGATCCTCAATGGCATGGTGCCGGGTAGTTCGTCGCTGCTCTGCCTGAGTTGCCATGATGGCAGTATCGCGGTGAACTCCTACGGCAACGCCGCTTCCGCCTGTTCGACATCGTCGACCGGCACGACCACGATCTCGTCCTGTTACGTGATTGGCCAGGATAAGTATCTGGGCAACCACCACCCCATCGGTTTTGACTACGATGCGGTGCAGGCTGCGGATACGGAGATTCGCCAGGCCGACACAGCCATGCTGACTCCGACGACTTTCGTTCGGGACCACCTCTATACGAATGGCTCGAACATGGAATGCGGCACCTGTCACTCCGTGCACAACAAGGGCAACACAGGAGAGATGCTACTGTGGAGGAGCGACCAGAACAGTGAACTGTGCCTGACCTGTCATGACAAGGGTATCTATACAGCTCCATAAAGGGCGGTGCCTCGCGTGGTTTGAAGAGAAGGGGAATGGCTTGCCATTCCCCTTCTCTTTTTGAATTACTGAGTCGCCCAGCCCCACCGGGATGCCCCGCATGGCTTCCCTGGGGCGCGCGGTGGTTTCTTCACCCAGTGGAATCGAGAGGGAGGACGGAGGATGTTGGGACGGATGGCATGGCCGGCGGGCCTCGGCGCGGTTGTGATTCTGCTCGCGAGCGGATGTTCCGCACCCATCCGGAAGGTGGAAGTGCCCGTCTTTTTTCCTTCACCCCCGGCGCCGCCCCGCATTCAGTTCCTGACGGCGTTCAGTGGCTCGAAGGATATCGAGACACAGTCCGCCTTCGATCGTTTCATTGTCGGCGAGAAAGAAAATCTCCGTGTCGACAAGCCGTACGGTGTCGCGTCGTTCGAGGGCAAGATTTACGTCTGCGATACGAACCTGACAGTTGAGGTTTTCGATCTGAAAAAAGGAACCTTCGGCAGACTCGAAGGGGCGGTCGGTCCGGGCACCCTCCGCCAGCCGATCAACATCAGTATCGACTCTGACGGCAACAAATATGTTGCGGATCCCGTACGCGCACAGATCGTACAGTTTGACCGAAACGACGGATATGTGCAGGCCTTCGGTCTGGATGATCCATGGCGTCCCGTCGATGTCGCTCCACACGGCGATCGGCTCTACGTGGCTGATATGGAAAAGGGGCTGGTGCGCGTCCTCGACAAGAGTAGCGGCGCGCTGATCAAGAGTATCGGAGACAGAGGCGATCCCTCCGAGCGCCTGGATCGACCGACGAATCTCGCTTTTGACTCGAATGGCAATTTGTATGTGACTGATATCGGGCGATTTCAGGTCGTCAGATTCGATCGCGACGGGCACTTCAAATCGACC
>CAZEWD010000064.1:0-4921 GCA_964515725.1 uncultured Binatia bacterium (SeqCode) | reverse complement strand
GGCCGGGGGACAATCTGGGCCACTTCGCACGGCCCAAGGGGATCGCGTTGGATCGGGAGAACCGGCTCTACGTCGTGGATTCGTCCTTCAACAACATCCAGATCTTCAACGAGGCGGGGCGATTGCTGATGTTTTTCGGCGCAAGCGGCGATAGGCCCGGCGGTATGCGGCTGCCGGCCGCTGTCGCGGTCGATTACGACAACGTCGATTATTTCCGGCAATACGCCGCACCCGGGTTCGAAATCGAATACCTCCTTCTCGTCACCAGCCAGTTCGGTGAACGGCGTGTCAATGTGTTCGGCTTTGGCAAGCAGGAAGGACAGCACTATCCGACGGACGAAGAGATAGAGAAGGAAATCGAGGCGCGGCGCAGAAAGGAGGCGGGAAACTGAGCCGAAGGGCTCGTTTCCTTTCCGACCCTCCATGAGTTACCGGCGTGTCGTGACATGCTTCGCAGCCACTACCTTGTTGTTTCTCGGTTGCGATACGACGACGCGCTACAGGGTTCTGAACACTATTTTCGATGGTGTGCCCACTCCTCCGATCCCCGTGGCGCTGGACGCCGATTCGGGAACGCCAGAGGGGATCAAGGAAATGGCGTTACGCGCTCGGCGTGCAGGATATGGCGAGCACGGACCCTATGCCGCACGAATGTGCGGCGCCTGCCACCTTTCGACGGCTGCCAACTCCTACGTCGAGCCGCTCGACCAACTCTGCTTTCGCTGTCACGACCTGAAGCTCGACAAAAAGTATGTCCACGGACCGCTCGCGTCGGGTGGTTGCACGGTATGCCACGATCCTCACAGCTCACGCTATCAGTACCTTCTGGTCTCGGAGTCAGACACGTTCTGTTTCCACTGCCATGAAGAAAAAGCGGTGTGGCAGACCGAGGCGCACGCCGATATCGACGGCCAGCCGTGCACGACGTGCCACGACCCGCACCAGTCAGATGATCCGGCACTTCTGAGATGACCATGCGGCCTATTGCACACCCTTGCCGATCCGGGCCGACACGGCGCTCCCCAGCCGCGTTCGGGAGTGCCCTGGTGCGCCGTCTTGCCTTGTTCCCGATTCTCATCGCTCTGGCCGCCTCTCTGTTTGCCGCCCGCTCAAACGCGCAGTGGCGCGAGTTCCTACCGCACCCGGTCGAGAATCGAGCCTATCTGGATGCCTATACCTCCTACGAGCGTGATCATCTTGAGAGCAACGGCCGGACCTCGTGGTGGGAAGACATCTTTTTTCGTGAAAAACTGACCCTCGAATCCCGTGGCTATTCGTACCACCCGCGCTTCGTTCAATACCGTTTCTCGATTGCCGGTGCGTTGCGCCAGGAGGAATACAATACGGGGCGCTACCGCACGAAAGGATGGAGCGTAGATCCCGGCTTCGAGTACGACACGACGCTCTACCTCCTGCCCGAGCATTCCTACAACCTGGAAGTCTTTGCCCGTCGTTTCGAGCCCCTCTACAAAGAACGGGCTGCGACGCGGCACAGTTCCGTCCAGGCACGCCAGGGGCTTGATTTCCGCTACAGACGAAAACCCTGGTTTGCGCATGCGGGTTATGTGCACGACAAGATCGACAATAGTATGACGTCGGCCGAACTCAATCGGCTCAATCTGGACGGCCAATACTTCAAGCGCTTTACCGGTGGCAACGAGCTGTCGTTCTCCGGCAGTGTCAATCCGATGTGGTTTTCGACTTCGGACGGTCGTTCTGGTGACACGTTCTATTATAGTACTGGGAATTATCTGAATCTCCAGGACGTGCCACGATGGGCCGTTCCGATCCGTCTGACTTCGAATGTGTCCCAAACCTGGTATACCCAGAACAACATCTCGATGCGTGATACCGATAACGACCAGTTCCTCTGGTATGAATGGCTGACGGTTACGCTTCCGTGGCGCTTCCGTAGCGATGTGTATTACCGGTATCAGGACAATACGGTAACCGCCCCCGGATATCAGCGTGATTACCAGAATCGGGACCTCAAGATCGATCTGATTCACCGGCTCTACGAAAGTCTCGATTCCGTTTATACTTATCGCAACGTCCGTCAGGATTCGTCGGGTGGAGACAGTGTGTTCTCCAGTAATGCGTTAGCCTTCAATTATGCGAATACGATCCCTACAGGGCGGCTTCTGGTGAATACGAATCTGTCGCGGGGCGAAGCCGATATCGCAGGCCAGGTGAGCGTCGTTGACGAGAACTTCTCCGCTGAAGTTCCCATGCTTCAGCCCTATGTTCTGGGGCAGGCGAACGTCGACCCTTCACTCATTGCCGTCTATTTCAAGAATCCGTTGCCGCCATTCGATCTCCAGTATCTCGAGCCGCAGTACTACACGAAGGTCCCGGCCGGGAACACCTATGGCATTCAGATCACCAGCATGCCGGCCGCCTACGCCCTCCCGAATTCATATGACTTTCTCGTGTCCTACTCGTTTAGCGGCGATTATAGCCTACGAACGGATACGGTGGGGACTACGGCAAGTGTTCAACTGATCGAAAATCTCGTCACACCGTATTTCAGCTATATGCGGATCGCATCGGATGTGAGAGGGGGATATTTCCCGGGGGTCCCCGTCGATTCGATATCCTACACGAGCGGCGTCATGTTCCGCTATTCGGGGCTGCAGCTACGCGGTGAATATCAGAAATACGAATGGGAGATTGCACCATTCGACGGCTGGCGGGCCGACATGCAGTACGTAGGGGTTCTGGACGCCTACACAAATCTGTTCCTATCAGGGTCCTATCTGCATCGAAAATATCCGCGTGGGTCGTCGTTCTATTACAGCATTCCCTTTACAGAGGATACGGAGACGGCGACGGGGAACATCCAGCGGCAGTTCTTCGACAGGACTCTGTTCGTGTCGATTGGGGGAACGTACATGCACACGGACAGTATCGTGGATAGTGACTCGGCAACTGTGAATTCCTCCCTGTTGTGGAGAATTGGCAAGGTGGATCTGAGCATGGGGGGAAATGTGTATCTTACGGAATCGTCGGGCGCGTACAGTGTATCGACGAAACGAGATCACCAGTTCATCTGGATGAACCTGCGGCGGCGGCTGTTCTGAGCGAAATCATGAGGGGGGTGAGGAGAAGAACGGAGCGGCCAGTAGGGGCGGAGAACGGATGGAGACGAGCGTGTGCTGTAGTGGGCTGCGTGCTGCTGGCCGGTTGCGCGTCGACCTGGAGTGTAAGGACGAGCGAGGGCGCGGGGGGATTGCAATGGCCGTTCGAGCCGGGCAGGGCGAAGGTGCGCTACGTGCGCTCCCTTCTTGGTTTTGTGCCCGACACGAGCGCGGGCACGGTCGTCAAGGCGATCGTGTTCGGGAGCGAGGACGAGGAGAGCAACGCCTTTCTGCTGCCGGTAGCTGTGGCTCTGGGCGGGGATGGCCGGATTGCGATCGCCGATATGGGGAGGCGTTGCGTGCATCTCTACCTGCCAGGGAAGAAGCTGTATCGGAGGCTGGTCGGGGGTGAGAAGGAGCGGATGATCTCACCGGTCGGCGTGATCTTCGACGATGAAGGCCGGCTCTATGTGACTGATTCCGGAGGTCGCCTGTTCGCTTTCGATGAGGAGGGTGCGTTGCGGTTTACACGCGACAGCGTCGGCGTGGAGAAGCTACAGCGACCGACTGGAATCGCATTCAGTCCTCGGATGGGATGGGTGTATGTGGTCGACACGTTGGCAAACAAAGTGTTTGCGTTGGACACCGAGGGAGACATGGTCTTCGCTTTCGGTGCACGTGGTGAGGGAGCAGGGGAGTTCAATTTCCCAACACATCTCTTCCATTCCGCCGCCGGAGAGCTTTTCGTCACGGACGCGCTGAATTTTCGGATTGTGATTTTCGATGAGCGGGGGAAATACGCTGGCGCGTTTGGACGCCATGGCGATGGCTCGGGCGATCTGGCAATGCCGAAAGGCGTGGCTGTGGACGGCGACGGAGTCGTGTATGTCGTGGATGGGATGTTCGACAACGTACAACTCTTCAACCGGCAGGGCGAATTCCTCCTGACCGTTGGACAACGGGGGACCGGTGCCGGGGAATTCTGGCTGCCCTCAGGAGCATTCATCAGCGCGAATCGGGAGCTGTACGTGTGCGATACCTACAATCGGCGCATTCAGATCTTCCGAATCACGGAGGGCTACGGCGATGCGGCTTCGTGAGCTTTCCATACGGTGTTTCGGCGGTGGGCTGCTCTTCCTGTGTCTCGCGGCAATGGCGGCGCTTGCCCAGGCGCCGCCACACACCCAGGCGGATATGGTACTCACCAAACACAACCTGTCCGTGAGTGGGACCGGCGTGATCCGGGCCCTGACTGAAGACCGGATCTGCATTTTCTGCCATACGCCGCATAATGCCACTCCGCGCTCTCCGTTGTGGAATCGCGACATCGCGCCGCGCATTTATCAATTATATACGAGTCCGACTCTACGAGCCGATCCGTTGCCTCAGCCGTATGGTCCAACCAAGCTGTGCCTCACCTGCCATGACGGCACGATTGCCATGGGCGCTGTGCTCAATCCTGCCGGAGGGGTTGCAATGGCAGGCAGCGATCTGCTGGCGCCGGGCAATCACGCGAACTTCGGGCTCGATCTCTCCTCGCATCACCCGGTATCTTTCCCTTACGGCAGCGCTCTTCCAAACGACGAGCTGCAACCGGTCCCGCCTCCCGACCTGGTCTACGGCGGGACCGACGAGATCCATTGCATCACCTGCCATGATCCTCACAACGACACCTACGGGAAGTTCCTGTTGAAAGACAACCGCTTCTCGGCGCTGTGCGTGAGCTGCCACCGCATGGAGGGATGGGAAGGTTCGGAGCACGCAACCTCGAATGCCTCGGTAGTGGGGATCCTGCCACGACCGCCAAAGACCTGGCCGCTCTACACCCAGTTGAATGAGTGGGG
>CAZEWD010000063.1:0-13096 GCA_964515725.1 uncultured Binatia bacterium (SeqCode) | reverse complement strand
GTTACAGGCATGGTTTCCTTGCCTCTCTTCAGGGACAGGCCTGCTTTTCTCTGTACCAACTGGCAGCGCCATTCGACTCGGCTATCGTCCGATCCCCACATGATTCCTCTGGTACCCCTGAAAATTGGCTCTCTGGCTCTCGAAACGCCGGTTCTCGCTGCACCCGTGGCCGGGTTCACCGATCAGATCTTCCGCAACGTCGTACGTGAGTATGGCGGCTGCGGCTTGCTCTTTACAGAAATGATCTGGGCAGCAGGCTGGATCCGGGGCGCCATCGAGCCTCAGCGTCTGGAAGGTATCGAAGTGGAGCAACGGCCTCTGGGTGTACAACTGTGGGACCGTGAAGCGATCTGGCTCGAAGAAGCAGCCCGGCGTCTTGCCGGCAGCGGTGTCTCGGTAATCGATCTGAACTTTGGCTGCCCGAAAAGACGCATCATGGGCCGCCATGCCGCGGGTGCGACGCTCCTGCGTGATCCGGTAACCATCGGACGTCTGGTAGCAGCCACCGTACGAGGTGCAGGTCGTGTCCCTGTGACTGCGAAAATTCGTCTGGGCCCGACCCTGAGCAGTCGTACGGCGCCGCTCGTGGCACGAGCCGCACAGGACAACGGCGCCGCAGCCATCACCGTGCACGGCCGTACAGCAGACCAGCATTACGGCGAACCGTGCCACATCGAACTCATCGCAGAGGTCGTCAAGGCGGTTTCCATCCCGGTTATCGCCAACGGTGATATTCACGACGCAGCCTCCGCGCTGCATGCGTTACGGACCAGTGGGGCTGCCGGTGTCATGGTTGCCAGAGCGGCTCTCACTCGGCCGTGGGTCTTTCGAGAGATTGCGGCAGCCACGAGCGGCCGGCCGATCCCACTACCTCCGACTTTCGAGAACCAGAAGGATCAACTCCTGCGACATCACGCCGCAATGACGGAGCGGCATGGAGATCTCCACGGGACGATCCTCATGCGTAAGTTCGCCTGCCGATATTTTTCGGGGCACACCGGCATCTCCGAGTTTCGCGCCGCCATCACTCAGGTCCACAACGGCACGCAGTTCCGGGATGTCGTCAATGCGTTCAGTCCGCCTGGCGCAATGAAAAAGCCGTACCGAGCATCGACAAGAAATATCGACGGATACCGCGCGACTCAGGGCTTCTGAGGCCAGTGGTAACGAAAGTACGAATTACGTGGCACCCGACGAGCCCGGCAGGTCGGACTGGTCCGATCCGCAAGACCACTCTCAGTCGAACGGAATGTCGACGGTCGCGGCGCGGGACCCTTCCAGATACGGCTCGTTGCTCGACGTCGACAAAGCGCCCGATCCTGGAACTGTAAAACGATCAATCACCAGTCCGATCACCGGCATATCGATCGAGCGTACGATGAGATGTGCCGTATTCGATCCGATACTGCTCTTGCGCAGAGCCGGGATCGTACTGAAACGGCGACGATCCATACACTTGAGTGTCGATGAGCCTGAAAAATTCTGCTCGAACTCGTTGATCACAGCATACTGGACCGTCGTCTGAGAGGGAATCTGGTTCACCAGGTCCTGCGTGCACGGGACCAGAATAAGCTCGCTGTCAGAGGTCGCACTCTGGGAAAGAGCGTTGAAATGCAGCCGGTCCGGGCACGCTTCATAATTGATCCCGTCCAACCGGATGGAGCCGCGGAAAGGACCAGAGACGAGCCGGCGGAAACCGATCGCTGTGTAGCCGATGGTCTGAACGGCATTGGGGGTGTTGGTGACATCCGTCACGATGGCACGTCCCTGCAGAGCATTCTGTGGCGTCATATCGACGCACTTCAGTTCGCCATCACCGCTGAATCGTGGTGCGATACGCGCCCCATTGCCGGTCAGTCCGTTGCTGGCCATCCACGATAGAGGCTGGTTGGCTGTCAGAGAGACGAAGAAGCCGATCTCGTTACAGTCCTTCGCCGTCACGTAGAAGCACTGCACGGTCGTTGCCATTGCAGTGAGGTTGTACATCTCGATTCGCGTATCACTCGTCGCCGACACACGCACCAACGGATACACCAGCACTGCAGAGGGAAGCTTCTGAGCCGGGGGTTCGCCTTGTGCCATGAGACCTATGGGATCGGTCTCCCCGGGGATCCGTGTCGGACGCAATGTCTGCGTCGGAGTTCGAGTGGGTTGAGGCGTCTGTGTCCGGCTTGGAGTGCGCGTCCAGGAGGGCGTCGCGGTCAATGTAGCTGTCTCGGTCTGGGTCCAGGTTGGAAGCGGCGGCGCAGTCTGGGTCGGGGTGGGAACCGTTACCCTCGTCGGCGTTCGGGTCGGCGGGATAGGTAATGTCGGAACTCCAGGAACACCGTAACCCTGGCTCACGATCTGAAACCAGAGGAGAAGGATGGCTGCGAGTTGGCGCAAGACTTCAGTCATGGGACTACTGAGGCCTCGGAAAGGTGACGGTCGCCGAGCGACCGCCCTGGAATGAAGGCTCGTTACCAGCGACACCGGGGAGTCCCTGGAACGAGACCCGATCAATGACCAGTCCGATCAACGGACCATTCGTTCCACGCACGACGATGTGGGCGGTAGTCGTGCCCGCAACCGATTGAGTGAGTGATTCCGCAATTTCGACAAGCTGTTTGCGCGACGCGCAGGTGAACCTGTGGGACGCCGAAAATACCTGTTCGAATTCATTGATGATGAGGAGTTGCACATTGAGTTGTGTCGGCGTCTGCAACAGCAGGTTTTGCGTACAGGGCAGCAGGATCATTTCACTGTTGGATCCGGGAGTGTCGGTAAGCACGTCGAAGTGCAGTTTGTCCGGACACTGCGCGTAATCAACCCCGTTCAGTTGCAACACTCCGTTGAACTCACCGGAACTGAAGCGACGAAAACCAACTGCGGAATAGGACACCGTCTGCCCGCCCCCATCATAGACAGTCGCTCGCCCCTGTAGCGCATTGTAGAGATCCACGTCGGGACGCGGCGGGACGACAGTGCATTTCATCTCGCCCATCCCGAAAAAGGCCGGCGCGGCCGTCGCATTCAGTTCGTTGCTGACGCCTTCGCTCGCCAGCCATGCCATGGGTTGGTATGGCGTCAGAGCGAGGAAGAAGCCGATTTCATTGCACTGGTCGCTCTCTGTATTGATGAAGAAACATTGCAGGTCGAGTGGATATCCACTCAAATTCACCAGTTCGAGCCGTGTTTCGTAGCCGCCACCCGAATCGATGTAGGGAAACATCAGGAGCGCAGAAGGCAGCTTTTGTGCAGGCGGGCCCGCGGCAGCAGTTGCCGTGGAGGCAATCCCCGCAACCAGCATCACCGCGCACGCCAAAGCTACTGGAATCTTTCTCCACAAGTCCTTCATCAGCCACCGCAGCGAGGCTGCATCCTAATCGCGAGGCACCCCGAAATCAACTCGGAAAGCAATGAAATATCTATCGTTTTCTCTCCGTTTATGGCATCGGCACCTTGCCTCCTGTGCTATGGGGCGCTCATGTCGCAGGCCGCAAGTCATCCCCCCACGAGCGGGGTACGCCCCAAGCTGCGTCGCGCACGTCGCACCGACTTCGAGGCCGTTATGGAATTGGCCGCCCGCAGCGGATTGAGCGTCGAACCAGCAGGAAAATCGGCCGTGCGCCGATTCCGTCGTCTGGTGAACGACCTGGGAACAGACCTATATCTCGCCTTTCTCGACAGGACGGACCCGGTCGGCCTCGTACAGATTACCTACACACGCCGTCTGGCGGCGGCACCACGGGCAGAAATCGACTTGCTTCTCGTCGAACCGCTGGAACGAACCGGCGAGATCCGGGATCTTCTGGTCCGGTTCGCCGACACCCGGGCCCGGCAACGCGGCTGCGGCGTCCTGCAGATCCGCATTCCGCTCGCCGCCAGCCAGGTCCCACTACCCCCTGACGGCTTCGAGCCAATGGATACCGGCTTTGTTCGCATACTGACAACACCTGCACGAGAATTGTAAGAAGGCACGAACTTCCCTGGAGCAGCCGGGATGCCTTGCAGGAATACCACGCACGGAGGTTTCACGTGGCCCAGTTGACCAAAGCGATTGCGCGCTTGATGGAAGAACGCGAGCGCACTCAGCAGACCCCGATCGCTGAAGATGATCTGCCGAAATTGCGTGAAGTGATCGATCTCGTGCGGGCAAAGCTCCCGGCGGGAGAGCGACCGCTGGCGGAAACACTGACACGGCAATTGTTTCACAAGGCCGAGACAGATTTGCTCGAATCGGGCACGATCGATGAGCTGGCCATGCGCGCGCTGGCCATCTTCCGGATTGTCAATGAACGCGCTGAGTCCGAACCCTACGTACGCCTCACAGCACCGAACGAAAGTGGCTGGGGCAGTTCCTGCTGGACGGTGCAGACCCGCATGCTGGACCGGCCGTTCATCGTCGACACGGTCCTCGAAACTCTACGAGAGCACGGTTGCCTCGTCCGCCACATGCTCCACCCGGTCCTTACGGTCGAACGCGATGCGGCGGGGGTCTTGCTCGCGATCGGCAGCCCGGGAGAACCGGGCCAGGCCGAGTCGGCCTTATACATCGAGGTGGAACAGATCGACGATGCAGAAACGATCAGCAGAGAGCTCACCGAGGCACTCTGTCAACTCATCCAGGTCACCAACGATTCCTCGGCGATGCACAACAAAGCAGAGGAGATTGCCAGCGAATTGCGACATAGCCATCTGCCGCATCCGTGGAGTCCCGGCGTCGACGAACTCGCCGCCTTCCTCGAATGGCTGGGTCAGAAGAACTTCATCTTCCTGGGCTACCGTGAGTATCGATTCGACGGTTCGGGAAGCGACCGTACGGCCACCGTGCGCCGCGGCTCGGGTCTCGGCCTGCTGCGAGACGAGACACGCTCTCACTATGCCCAGTCGCGGCCTCTGACAAATGCCCTCCGCCGGGTCCTGAGCGAACCACCTCTACAGATGATTTCGAAGACCAACGCCGAAAGTCCCATTCACCGGCGCACACACATGGACGACATCGCCATCAAGGAGTTGGACGCGGCTGGGATCGTCATTGGGGAACGACGCTTCCTCGGGCTTTTCACCGCACAAGCCTACGCTCAGGAAGCCATGAACATTCCGCTGCTGCGGATGAAGCTTGCAGCGATCCTGCAAAGCGAAGGCGCACCGGTGGATTCGCACAGTTACAAACAGATCGTCGACGCTTTCAACAGCCTTTCCCGTGTGGAATTGCTCGCGGTGGGCGTCAACGAATTGCATCGGGTGATCCGAACCATCATCGACACGTCCGGCAGCAGGGAAACCCGCATCATCCAAAACCGCGATCTGTTGGATCGTGGCTCGTTCATCTCTGTCGTGATTCCAAAAGAACGATTCTCCGATGAACTCGCGCGCCACACCGAGTCACGCCTGATCGAGATTCTCGAAGCTCGCGCTGCACTGGAACGGCGTATCGTCATCGACGAGACAGATCAGGTACGCATGCACTTTTATCTGGTGCCGCACGGGGATCACCTGCGACAGGTGCCGGAGGACGAGTTACAGAACCAGATCCAATCCCTGATACGCACCTGGGACGAGCGGCTTCTCGAAGCACTGCTCGAAGCCATGCCCCGTGACCAGGCACGGAATCTGGCGGCGCGTTATTCGACCATCCTGTCACGGCAATACAAAGCCGCCACGCCCACTGCGGCGGCGGTTCGTGACATCGGTCATCTGGAGGCCCTGAGCGCAACGCGAACGCCGCAGATGGATCTGGTCCCTGCCGAAGATTCCCGTTTCAGTATCGTGAAACTCTACACACCACGAGAAGAACTCGTGCTCAGTGAGTTTCTGCCTGTTCTGGAGAATCTCGGATTGAAGGTCTTCGCACAGAATCCGATTGCACTGGATCTGCCTGGATTCGGCGGTGTCCTCATCCACAGCTTCTACGTGCAGGACAGCCGGGGCGGAACCCTTGAACCGGACAAGACAACATCTCTCTTAAGACCCGCCATCCTCCTGTTGTACCGGCACAAGCTGGGAAATGATCCTTTGAACGCCCTGATCCTGAATGCTGGACTCGAATGGCGGCGTGTCGATCTGCTCCGCACTTACGTCAATCATGCTGCTCAGATCAGCAGCAGTCCGAGCCGAACGGCGATCATTGGGGCCCTCGTCAACAACCCGGCATCGGCACGCACACTGTGGGAATACTTCGATGCGAAATTCAATCCGGTCGATCCCGCTTCACCACGTGAACGCGAGAAAATCCGTTTGCCCGAGATCGTCGCTCGCTTCACGGCGGGACTCGAGGCCGTCGAGAGTGTCCTGGACGATTGCATTCTCCGGAATCTGCTGGCCGCCGTCATCGCCACGGTCCGGACGAACTACTATAAGCCCGGCGACCTCCCTCCCGAACCGGGTCCTCTGGCAATCAAGATCGACTTCCGGCAATGGCCCGATCTGCCACAGCCTCAGCCGGCCTATGAAATCTACGTGCACGCGCAGGAGGTCGAAGGTGTGCATCTGCGCGGCGCCAAGGTGGCGCGTGGCGGTATTCGCCACAGCGACCGTCCCGATGACTTCCGCACCGAAGTTCTGGATCTCATGGAAACGCAAATGGTCAAGAACGCGGTAATCGTGCCGGCCGGCGCCAAGGGGGGATTCGTTGTGCAACGCCCCCGGGGTACGACACCCACAGCGGCACAGGCGGTCGCTGCCTACCGCACCTTTATCGCAACCTTGCTCGATCTGACTGACAACATCGTACAGGGTCGCATCGAATCACCGCCGGGAATCCTGCTCTATGACGATCTCGACCCATACCTCGTGGTCGCAGCGGACAAAGGGACGGCATCCTTTTCGGACATCGCCAACGAAATCGCGCAACAACGCCGCTTCTGGCTCGGAGATGCCTTCGCCTCCGGCGGATCTCATGGATACGATCACAAAAAGGAAGGCATCACGGCACGCGGCGCCTGGGAGTGCGTGCAACGGCACTTGCGGGAGGCCGGACACGATATCGAGCGCGAGACTCTGCGCGTCGTCGGCATTGGTGACATGAGCGGCGATGTCTTCGGTAACGGCCTGCTACGCTCGCGCCAGTTCCAACTCGTCGCCGCATTCAATCACCTGCATATTTTCCTCGACCCCAATCCCGATCCAGCCCTCTCCTACGCGGAACGCGAACGTCTGTTCCATCTGCCCCGCTCCACATGGGCCGATTACAACGCAGCCCTGATCAGCGAGGGAGGTGGTGTCTTCGCACGGTCCGCCAAACGTATCCCGCTATCTCCCCCGGTCCGGCAGATGCTCGGGATCGACTATACGGAAGCAACAACCGACGAAGTGATCCGGGCCATCCTGAAAATGTCCGCAGATCTGCTGTGGAATGGCGGCATCGGCACCTATGTAAAGGCAAGCGATGAAAGTCACGCCACCGTGGCCGACAGCACGAATGATGCAGTACGTGTCGACGGGCGCGATCTGCGCGTGAAGATCGTGGGCGAAGGAGGCAACCTCGGTTTCACACAACGGGGCCGCATCGAATACGCCCTGAACGGAGGCCGGCTGAACACCGACGCGATCGATAACTCGGCTGGGGTCGATATGTCGGACCACGAGGTAAATCTCAAGATCTGCCTGGCCGGCGCCATCGAGGCAGGTCAACTCACGCGTGACGAACGCAATCGGCTTCTCACCGAGCTGGAAGAATCCGTCATGGCACAGGTCCTGTCGCACAATCGACACCAGGCACGTGCCCTGAGTCTGGATCAACTCCGCAGCCGCACGAAACTGAATCTCTTTCGCGATCACGCCGCGGCCCTGGAATCGGAGGGATATCTGGACCGGCGTCTGGCAAACCTGCCGGACCGCGAGACACTCCGAAATCGCCGTGCCACGTTTCTCGGCCTGACACGGCCCGAATTGGCAGTCCTTCTGGCGCACAGCAAGCTCGCGCTCCAACACAAATTGGTTGCATCGGTGGTTCCCGACGATCCGTTCTTCGAACGTTATCTGCGCAGCTATTTTGCCGATACGGTCAATCAGCGCTTCGGCCTGTCAGTCCGAGCCCATCGCCTGCGGCGTGAAATCATCGCCGTCCAATCGGCCAATACGCTCATCGACATGATGGGAATGACGTTCGTCACGCGTCTGGCGCGGGATTCGGGCTGCGATCCGGCGGTCGTCGTCCATAGCTGGGACATCGTCGCCACGGCAAGCGGGCTGATCGATCTGTGGGCGGAGATCTCCGAGGCCCAACCACCGCTGCCCCTGGGCGCGGAGTACGCATGCGCTATGGCACTCGAGAGGGCCTTGGAAAAAGCAACTCTGTGGTTTCTCGCCACACAGCCCATCGATGTTCCCGCCACCGATATGCTCGATGCCCTCATCCCACCTCTGCAGGATTTGTTGCCGCTGGTGCCGGATATCCTCCCCGAATCAGAGCAGGCACAGTTCCACACCGAAATCGAACGGCTCGCCGCCGAGGGCACTCCGCGAACTCTGGCAACACGTGTGCTCCTGCTCGACCGTCTGGCAGAACTGTTCGAGATCGCCGAGATCGCAGCGGGCCTCGAGATCGAGCGTCCCGTGGTTGCCGAATCGTTCTACCGCGTCAGTGAACTGCTCGAACTCAACTGGATCTACCGCGCAATCGAAGAGTTGCCCGCAGACGACCGCTGGGAACGGGGCGCGATCGAAGAACTGAGACAATCCGTGGCATCGGCGCACCGGCAGGTCACTACGGACGTCGCATCATACCGTGCAGCAACGGTCGATGATTCTCTCGCCAGCTACCTCGCGACTCGCGAACAGGATCTATCCCGCGTCCGCAATTTGATCTGTGATATCAAGGCTTCACCCCGCGTCAGCCTTGCCGCACTGGTCGTCGCAGCAAGAGAGTTGTCGCGGCTCATACAACCACCGGCTTGAACCTCACGAAACGGGAGCCTTGCACTGAATTGACCAGCACAGCGCCACCTCGTCTGTTTCATTGTCTCCGATACGCTCCGTACGTTATGAACCCACGCATTCGATGAGCACGCTGCGGGTAACATTTCTGGGAAGCGGTGACGCGTTTTCTGCCGGTGGAAGCCATCAGGCCGCTTACCTGGTGGCGGGACCCGAAACCACCTCATTGCTCGACTGCGGCGCCACCACACTCGGTGCGATGAAAAAGCTCGGTCTCGAGGCCGACAGGATCGATCGCATTCTGATCAGTCACCTGCACGGCGACCACTTTGCGGGGCTGCCCTTCCTCTTCCTCGAATACCTCTACGAAACACAACGACGGCGTCCGCTCCAGATCGTGGGGCCACCGGGCACCGAAGAACGCGTGTGGGAGCTGTTCCGCGCCATGTACAGGGAAACCGCTTCTCGCCCTCTTTCCTTCGAAACCAGATTCATCGAAGTGTCCCCGGATCGACCCGTCGAACTGGGTCCGCTGCATATCGAACCATTTCGAGTCCCCCATCAGGACAACGAGATCTGCCTCGGTTACCGGATTCACCAGAACGGCAAATCCATCCTTTACTCGGGAGATACTGGATGGACCGAGGATCTCGTCCGCTACGCGGAAGGAACGGACCTGTTCATCTGTGAGTGTTGTTATTTCGATACTCGCACCACAACGCACCTCGACTACCGGCGCATCGAAATGGAATCCCACCGTTTCCACACAGGCCGGTTGGTACTCACCCATCTTGGCCGTGAGGTCCTTGAGCACCGCGAACAGATTCATCTCACCCTCGCACACGATGGCTTGATCCTGGATCTCTGAGCAAGGACGTGAAAAGCATCCTGTTCCTCAGCGATGGGATCTTTCATCCGCCTCTGACCGGGCGGCGGAGGTTGCACGATACGCTGGCGTCAATGGAGGGATACTCCATGACCCGCGCCTCCAGCTTCGAGGCACTTCTCGAATTTCCAGACCATACTACCTTTGATGCGCTCGTCATCTACCTGCATCACAAACGGATCAGTTCACGAGCCCTCACCGCCTTCGACCGTTTCGTTCAGAACGGGGGCGGCGTTCTCGCCGTGCACTCGGCCACCGCATCATTCAAGCCCACGAGGCATTATTTTGAGATCCTTGGTGGCCGTTTCATTGGGCATGGACCGGTGCGGGAAATCGCGATCACGGCGGTTCCCTCGTCTGACGGCCTCTTCACTGGGCTGCCCGACTTTCGAGTCCGGGACGAACTCTATCTCCACGAACTCCAACCCGGCATCGAGATCCGCTTCTGTGCAGTTCAGGACGGTCAGACCATCCCCGTCGTGTGGACACACCACTATGGCCGAGGCCGGGTCTGCTATGCAGGGCCGGGGCACAGATCGTCGACAATGAACAATCAGACGTATCGGGAAGTTCTCCGGCGGGGGCTTGCGTGGGTGAGTCGCTGAGACTCGGCATCGTCGGCTGCGGCGAGATCGCTCGCTACACCGCGCTTCTCTCACGCCTCGTGCGGCAGATACGCCTGACCGCCTGCTGCGATGCAGACGCCCAGCGCGCCGTGCGATTTGCGGCAAAACACCGCATTCCAGCCGCTCTGGGAGATTACGCCACACTGCTGGCAAGAGACGATATCGACGCGGTCTACCTCGCGGTGCCTCATTTTCTGCATCACGGCATGATCCGGGATGCTGTCACAGCGGGAAAGCCCGTCCTCGTGGAAAAACCGATTACCCGCACGTTCGGCGAGGGTGCAGACATCGCGCGAATGGCCAGGACACACGGCATCAAAGTCGGTGTGAACTACCAGTACCGCTACGACGGTGCGTGTCACACTCTCGCACGTGCCGTCCAATCAGGTGTCCTCGGCCGGATCCACTCCGCACGCATCAACCTGCCGTGGTACCGCCCGGCCTCCTACTTCGAAGCATCCCCCTGGCACAAGACAATCGCCCAGGCAGGTGGCGGTACGCTCCTGACGCAGGGCAGCCATTTCCTGGATATCGTTCTGTGGGCGCTTGGGGGTAAACCTGTATCCGCTGCCGGATACACCGCACAGCCGAAATTCGCGGTCGAAGTCGAGACACTGGCGCACGGAATCGTGGAAATGGAAGGCGGTGCACTCGTCCAGATCTGCTCTTCCATGGCCGGGGCACGACAGGGGACCGTCACCATCGAGGTCGACGGCGAACGCGGTACGGCGACCTACTCCAATCGGCCTCTGCCACGGGTCCGGTTCCGTGGGGTGAAATCCATGAGGTATCCCGTACCGCAGCGAGGAGTCCACGCCTTACAACGCAGTGTGGCAGCCTTCGCGCGATGGATACTCGAAGACAGGACATTCCTCGTTCCAGCACACGAGGCGCTTCCTGTGCTGGGAACGGTAGAAGCGATCTACCGATCGGCAGCGTCGGGACGCCGTGAACTGGTCGAATCTGTTGCAACGACCGAGTTCACTACTCTCACACCGCCCGGTACATAGCTCGCCAACTGCGGTGCGAGCCGCACGGCTTCGGCGAACGATTGCGCCGCTTCCTCCTCGCGTCCCTGACGCATCAGGGCTTTCCCCAGATTGAAGTGCGCCCGTGCTTCTCCAGGATCGACCGCAATGGCGTTGCGCAATTCCCGCTCGAGTTCCACGACATCTCCCCGTGCGCGGGCCAGCCAGGCAAGTTGCATGTTGGCATCGAGGGTATTGATCAGACTCCAGTTCCGAAAAAAGCGGAGATCGTCCGTGGCGCGCTGTGCCAAGCTCAGATCCTCATCGGACGTCAATGTCTGAACGCCCGGATACCCCAGCTTCGTGAGCGCATGTGTGGCGCGAACACGATGGAACTGCATGAGGAGAGAATGGCTGATGAGTCCCCACACGAGAACCGTCATCACAAAGACGAACACACCGGTCGGTGACACCTGCCCGGCACGCTTCAAGATACGATGACGCAGACGCACTTCCGAGACCTGAACCAGCCGCAGCGACAACACCGTCAGGTAAGCGACCAGAGTGCTGATGGAGAGGGACAACAACAGCGGCAAGGCGCCATAGAGATTGTTCAACGCCATGAAACTCAACGTGAGAACGCCGAGTAAGAGGATCTCTTCGCCCAGGGTGAACGGATATTCGGAAGGCTTGGTAATCGGGGCTGCCTTCTTGAAAAGAGTCGGCCATCCCCAGCCGTAAGAGATGGCGTCACTCGGGCAACTGCTCACGCACTCGAGGCAGCGGTTGCAGTCGGAGTTCACCACCACACCATACTGCAGAATCTCCTCGTGTACGCGGATACTGCTGCTGCACGCTGCCGTACATTGGGCACAACCGTCACACGAGCCGTGCAGACGGATGCGCCCCGGAGCGAGCCGATCGGCAAGACTGAACAACGGGCTGTACGGGCAACCGTATCGGCAAAAGCTGAGCGAGCCCATCACGTAGACCATGCCGATGCAGCACACCAGGATCGTGGCGATTCCAACCCGGGAACCCGAAACGTCGGCGGTCAGATCGTCGCTCATCAACTCGACGCGCAGCGATGGCATCGGCTCGCCCAACCAGAGCCGCTGCACGGCAGGAAAGAAGAAGATGTAGAAGCAGAGCAGGGTCGGCGCGAGCCACAGGGTGCGCAGGCGGATCAATTTGGGACGGATTCCGAGACGCCCGAGAATCCAGCGGCAGATCTCTTGCGCCGCCAGCATCTTGCATCCCCAACCGCAGAAGAGACGGCCGAAGATCGCCGTCGACAGCAACAGTGCAGCGAAATAGAAAAGGGCCGTATTGGCCACGCCTTCCGCAGCCAGACGCCCGGCTTCGCTCAGTTGCAACGAGGAGAGAGAGCGCCCATTGATCTTCCAGTGCGCGATGTGAGCCGCAATCACCAGGCTCATCACGGTCAAACTGAAGATGCGCCACTGCGCCGGCCGCGAGAGACCCTTGCGGTCCTTTCGCTTCACAATCTTTTCACTGGCTGGAGCTACCTGCGGAATTTCTTGCATCGGATTACGTTTCGCGAGTGTGCCAACAAATTCTGTAACTTTCCAGCCTCTAAGATCGACAGGCGCTTGTTCACAGCAAACCCCCGAAAAGCCTGGATCGCCGGTCATCGGAAGGCCATCGTTTGGGTCCATCCACCCAATATTCTGGTCCATCGGTCACGGATGACCGGCAGGATGTCTCTCGTGATGTTTTCTTTTCTCTACGGAGTG
>CAZEWD010000062.1:0-13212 GCA_964515725.1 uncultured Binatia bacterium (SeqCode) | reverse complement strand
ACCTGCACAAGCTGGAGTCGGACCCCGGTTCGGTACGCGCTCTCGCCTACGATATCGTGCTGAACGGCACCGAGCTTGGTGGCGGCAGCATCCGGATCCATCGTTCTGACATCCAGTCGAAAATTTTCGGGTTGCTCGGAATTGGCGAAGCGGAAGCACGCGGTAAATTCGGCTTTCTGCTCGATGCGTTGTCCTACGGCGCGCCACCGCACGGCGGTATTGCGTTGGGGCTCGATCGGATTGCCATGTTGCTGAGTGGCGGCGCTTCGATCCGCGACGTCATTGCCTTTCCGAAGACACAGCGTGCGGTCTGTCTGATGACCGACGCGCCGTCGCCCGTCGATGCACGGCAACTGCGAGACCTCGGGCTGAAACTGAGCGTCTGATATGCGCCTCCCTTGTCTTCGCCTGTCGCGTTTCGCTGCTGTGCTCCTGGCCACACTGTTGGTCTTGAGCGGTTGCGGCTACTTCTCGCGTAGGGAGCCACTCGCGGAACCGGTCGGTCTTCTTGCGGTGCTTCCGGTTCTGGCGGTCGAGACGTCGCTGAAGGGTGAAGAAGGACCGCCCCGCCTCGCGGCTGGTGCGGAGAACGTGGTGACGGCCCAGATCTATGGGACACTGGTGGAGTCGCCGCGGTGGCGCTTTGTTCCTGACATTACGGTAAGCGATGCCTTGCGGACGTCAGGCCGGCACGGCACGCCGGCGGAGCAGGCCGTTGCACTCGGGCGGGCGGTGAAAGCCGATACTGTTTTGACCGGCACTGTGTCCCGATTTGTCAACCGGGTGGGATCCGAGTATGGCGCCATCTCTCCGGCGTCGGTGGCCTTCACACTGGAACTCGTGTCGGTTGGCAGCGGCAAGACTTTGTGGACCGGTGAATTCGCCAAGACTCAGGAAGCGCTCAGTTCCAATCTGTTCGACTGGTGGATGTTCTGGCGTGCCGGCCCGCGTTGGATGACGGCCGATGAACTCGTTCGAACCGGCGTCGAGCGTCTGCTCGATGATCTCGACCGGCGGATGCCAGAGGGCTGACTCGAGCGGCGGCCGAAGGACTCTGGCGTAAAACTGCTGGGGACGATAGACGCTTGCCATGGCCATCCTGAAAGTCGCGAGGCTCGGTCATCCAGTCTTACGCCGGGTTGCGGATCCGATTCCGCACGAACTCATCCCGACCTCACAGGTCCAGCAATTTATCGACGATCTCATCGAGACCATGGAGGAATACGATGGGGCAGGACTTGCCGCGCCACAAGTCCATGTCTCGAATCAGATCGTTGTCTTTCAGGTGCAGGAGAATCCTCGTTATCCGAAGGCGCCTTCGGTGCCTCTGACGGTGTTGATCAACCCGAAGGTGAAATCACTCGGTGAGAGCAAAGACGAAGATTGGGAAGGTTGTCTCAGCGTTCCCGGCTTGCGCGGCCTGGTGCCGCGCTACACGAAGATTCAGGTGGAGGCCCTGGACCGCAAGGGGAGGCGATTGAAGTTTGTGGCCGAGGGGTTTCACTCCCGGGTCATTCAGCACGAAACCGACCATCTGCTGGGCAAGCTATACCTCGATCGGATGACCTCGATGCATTCCCTGAGTTTCATGCACGAGTTTGTGCGGTATCACGGTGGCGCTGCGGGCGACGAGTAAGGCAGAGGCGAACGCGGCAAATTCCACGGTGAACCGGGCGTGATGGAAAGGCAGCCCGATTCCACGATCATCCTGCATCCTGCCGGTGGTCTGCTGTTCCTTGATTTCCAGAATTCAGATTTCGACCGGAACGGCCTGGAGGGAAGTCGCGAGCGGGAACGGGCGGCCTCTCCTACATCAATCGCCGCATGGCGGGAGGGGTTTCCTGTTCCACCTTGTCGCCGCAGACCGAGCCACAACGTGTACACACGTACTCGTATTTATCGCCTTGCGGGAGGATGAGAAGCAGCTTCTTGCGGACGGGGACCGCGACACGGCACCTCGGACAGAGAAGAAGGCTGGCTTCGAGTTGATCGTAGCTGTGTTGCGGCACCGGTCTCCTCACGTTGTCAGCTCCTGTCCAGGCGGTTATAAACCCGGTCTCGTCACGTCGATCTGACGAAGTCGATCCGGGGGAATGCCTGTCCTATTGAATTCGGTCAAAGCCTTATAGCATGCGAAGTATCTATATCGAAACTTACGGCTGTCAGATGAATCTTGCCGATACGGAATTGATCTTCGGTCATCTCGGCCAGAATGGCTATCAACGGACGGAGGATCCGGCAGGTGCTGATGTCATTCTGCTCAACACATGTGCTGTCCGCGAACATGCCGAAGAGCGTGTGATTGGTCGTCTTGGCGATCTCGTCCGCTTCAAGTCGCGCCGGCCCGATGTGCAGGTCGGCATTGCTGGTTGCATGGCGCAGCATATCCGCGATCGGTTGATGGGCAGGCTTCCCTTTGTCGACTTCGTCGTCGGCCCGGATTCCTACCGTCGTCTTCCCGAGTTGCTCGGTAACGCCGCGGGAGATCCATTCGTCGACGTACGGCTCGATAAGAGTGAGACGTACGCCGATCTCGCACCGCAACGCGAAGCAGGGGTACGTGGCTGGATCACCATCATGCGCGGGTGTGACAAGTTCTGCACGTTTTGCATCGTGCCGTTCGTACGGGGGCGCGAACGCAGCTTGCCTGCCGAGGCGATCCTGGCACAGGTTCGCGAACTGGCGGATGGCGGATACAAGGAAGTCGTATTCCTCGGACAAACCGTGAACGCCTACCGCCACGAGGATACCGATTTCGCGCAACTGCTGCGACAGGCGAATGCGATCGACGGCATCGAGCGCATCCGGTTCACATCGCCTCACCCATGCGACATGACACCGGCTGTGATCGATGCCATCGGTGAGTGCGCAAAAGTGTGCCCGCAACTGCATCTTCCTGTTCAGTCCGGATCGAATGCGGTGCTCGAACGGATGGAACGGGGCTACACGGTAGAAGAGTATCTGGCGATCGTTGAGCGGCTTCGTGCTGCAAAGCCGGGGATCTCTCTGAGCACCGATCTCATCGTCGGATTTCCTGGCGAGACGGAAAGCGACTACGAAGCGACCTTATCGCTGATGCGCCATGTCGCTTACGACAGCGCGTTCATGTTCAAGTATTCCTCCCGCGAGGGAACAAAAGCGGCAAAGTGGCCGGAAACCGTTTCGGAAGAGGAAAAGGCCCGCCGCCTGCAGGCCGTCATCGCGTTGCAGGAGAGACAATCGGCGGAGATCAATCGGCGCCTGATCGGCACCATGGTCGAGGTCCTCGTTGAAGGCCCAGCCCGTCGCCGCAAAGGTTGGCTGGTGGGCAAGACACCTCATTTCAAGACGGTGGTGTTGCCAGCCTACGACCCAAGCCAGTGCGGTGACCTCGTGCACGTGCGTGTGGGTGAGACCACAGCGCATACCCTCATCGCATCGGAGGATGGAGTCTGATCCGCAGGCGTGCGGAACTTCCTCTAACGATATTCGGGTGTTTTCTGATTCAGGGGTTATGGACCGGTAGGAAACCGGGTGGGGCAGTCTGTGGGCATCCACCCTGTGGATGTTCGCACAGATAGTCTCGTAACCCCTGCGGACCTCAGGCACCTGCGGAAGGGTGGGCTGGGAGGCATGAACGAGGGCCGTATCGCTTCGTGAAGAAGGAAAGACACACGTGGCGGAAGGAAAGCCGGTGTCTGCTCAAACGCAGCGTATCCGGACTCGGGCTGTTCCACCGCGGATGCCAGCAGCCAGGTACTGCTCATTCAGCAGCAGCCTCTGAGGTTTCCTCGTAAACACGAGCACCGGATCGTCCTCAATCCCGGGAAAGGTGAAGGAAGGTGCTTTGACGGGGCCGGTGATCCTGGCGGCGGCAGTAAGGAGGAAGAGTCGATCGTCCAATCCAGCCAGGATGACGCAAACAATGGATCGATACGGCAGTCTAAATATTCGAAATCACAAGCTTTTTTAAAATTTCCTTATGTGGGTGTCTCTGTAGCGTTTTGATGCCAGGTGAATTACGGAAAACAGCTGACAATGTCAATAAGCGTCGATACAACGTAGATTCCGAGCTTCGCGTATGTGAGATACGAGAAGATCGGAATCGTCTTGGAGAAATCGCTAGATCCTGCTACTTTCGCGTATCTGAGATACGGGAAGATCGGAAAACATGGCGCTTCATCTGGTTGGCGAGAACATCGACAAGGACCGCAGCTACTACCTTGTAGAAACGAAGAAGCTCATTCAGCTGATGCGGGGCGTCTATGTCGACGCCGATGATGAGGCGGAAGCGACCGTTCTGAAACACGCTGTCCGAATCGCCAGATACCTCTACCCTCGGGCGTATCTCTCCGGCGTGAGCGCGGTTCTGCTCGCGCCAACAAGGGACGGGCGGCTCTTCTTGAGCGGGCGGCGCATTCAGCGTACCCGCATCCGGGGGCTGGAGATCATCCAGAATGAAGCGCCCAAACATCCATCGGTCGGCGAAGCCGTAGTCGATGACGGAATGGGCGAGTTTCGTATCAACGTCTCTTCTATGCGGCAACGCTTCCTGGAGGCTTTTCGTTTGCGCAGCGAACACGCAGCCTCGATCGATGACGAGATGCGCGAGGCGATCGCCGCTCGCCTGATCGAAGAATATGGCAGCCCGGAAAAGACGGCGGATGCCGTCTGGGCGCTGGCGCGCGAGAATGACTGGCTGCGGGAAGGCAAGGCGGCAGAGCGTTTTCTCCTGCACCGCCCGGCTGTCGAGCCCGCGAAGAACCTGGCGGCGCTCGACCTCATTGTGGCCTGGCATGGCACGCCCATCGGGCATCTGGGCCACGACGGTTTTGAATGGCGGTGGAAGCCGATTGAAGGCAGCGGACCACTTCTTGTGAGGCAGACGACGCCGGGCAAGTTGCCACCGTTCATCGTCTCCCTGCTCCCGGAGGGCTGGCTCGAAAAGGTTCTCAAGGACAAGGACGAGCGAGCAATGTTGCGCTCGGGCAAGCGCTACATGTCGAACATCACCATCGTCGAGCGGCACAGCGAACTGGCCGGGCTGCCGCCCGATGTCCTGCTCACGCGCCTTGAAGCATTCGCGAAGGGCGGGGCCTTCATCGGTCGTTACGCAGGACCAGGCCGCGGCGATATCGAGAAGAGTTTTGAGCACGTTCTGGCCGAGATTTACGCGCGCGCCGATACACCACGGCTCTCCGGTGTGCAGATCAAGGCGCCAATGTATCTCGACGCCAACGGCACTCTCTCGGCCAGCACCGGCAAGCCCTTCACGCATATCCTGAAGCCAGCGGGCTCGAGCGGCTTTGAAACTCTTCCGATTGCCGAATGGCTGTCGATAGCGCTGGGCAAGGCTGTGGGCTTTGCGGCGCCGGCCACAGCCCTTGTTGCGATGCCCGACGGGATGCCGCCCGCGCTGATCGTTGAACGCTTCGACATTCGCGAAAGTCTTGAAGACAAGCGAATGCTCGCCCTTGAAGACCTGTGCTCCGTGCTCGACCTGTCGACGGACGCAAAGTACAGCGCAACGATGGAGCGGGTCGCCCGCGCCGTCCGCCCGCTTTCGACCGCGCCGGAAGAAGATCTTCTGTTCATTTTCAGGCGCGCTCTGTTCGCGTGGCTGATCGCGGATGGCGACATGCACCTGAAGAACATGGCGCTTCTGAAGATCGCCCAGCCGGGCGACGAGACGTTCCGCAGCGTACGGATGGCGCCGCTCTATGACGCGGTGACGACGCGCGTGTTCCCGCGGCTTGAGAAGGATCGGTTGGCGCTCAAGCTCAACGGCAAGGACGACAAGCTCGGCCGGGGGGATTTCCGTGCGTTTGCCAGCACCGCGGGATTGAAGGCCGCTGGTGCGGATGCGGTGATCGACGAAATGTTGAAACGGCTGGCTGAGGCCGTTGAGCGGATTACGCTGCCGGACGCCGTGGAACACGGCGAGGCGAGCGAAAAGGCGGCAAAGCAGATTGTGGATATCTGCCGGAGCAGGATAGCGACGCTGGCATGAGTGGTTCGGGTGCCATGCCGCTCGTGTAAACTGGCGGGGCCAGACGATGCCACAGAAGGCAAGGAAGTTCGATCTCTATGCGTTTGTCGCTGGGGCTGCGTTGGAAACGGGCGAACCGTTCCCCTTGGAGTGCAACTGCGGCGGCGTGGTCACGATCATGCCGCCGTTTCAGGACGAATATGTGGTCTGCGCTCGGTGCGAATCCGCCATAAAAATGTTGGTGCTCGAAGGTGACCCCGGATACATCATCGGGCAGGATGCCGAGGGAACTCCGAAACTCCTTCCGGTGCAAGGCAGTACAAAGCCGCATCCCAACATGCTCCCACCTGCGGAGCGCGAAAGGATACTTGCGGAGATTGGCACGAAGTTCGGACCGAAAGGCGAATAGCGTGGCGGTCCCCGCAGAACAGATCATTCTCGTCGACGGCCAAGGTCAACGTCTGGACGTCGACGCATTGTTAGAACGGCTGCGAAAGGAACCACAGCGAATCTTGGCCGATGACGAGGTGGGCCTTGTGCTCTATGTGGGCGACTTGAACCTGTACAGCATGAAGCCCACGGAGAGCGGCGAATTCCTTGCGGCGCCGGTCACAGAGATCTCCCGGCCACGGTTCTCCGGTCGCATGCTCCGGAAACAGATCGGCGCAACGGTGCTGTCCGTGACGGCAGACGCAGTGTTTGTGGTCCGGGAGGGCAACGCATTGAAGAAGGTCCGAGCCGAAAAGCTCGAATCGGGCATGGTTTTCGGAACGAACTGGAGCGCAAATGCTTCGAGGTAGCCAAGCGCGCCCTGGGCGAGGGCGTAGTCATCGAACACAATAAGACGATCCAGGTAGAGAGCGCACTCTTCCCCGAAGTCGCCTCTTTCAAGGGGCCGCCGTCCAAGGAGGTTGATGTCCTTGTTGCTGAACTGCTGGATCGGCCGAGGATCGTTATCCTCGTAAGTTGCAAGTTGCTCTCGCGCCGGGCAGAGCCCGCGCATGTGCAGGAATGGTGCGCGGTCGTTCAGGCTATGAACAAATACTCGGATGGGACCCGGTACTTCGGAATCGTGGTCTCGCCGACCGGATTTACAGGCGGCTGCGAGGCGTGGGCAACGTCGCACAACTTGGGCATCGTGCCCCCGATAAAGGGCCGCTCGTTGTTGTTTTCTGAGGACGCCGTGCTTCGCATGTTCGAGCGCACGCTGGTGGCGCTGCGGGCGCGGCTACGTCTCCGATTTGATGATCTCGATTCAGCGCCGGCATTCTTCGATTTTGTGTACCGCTTCGTGGCGGACTTTGAGGGCCACGAAGCGGCGACGGCGCGTGGTCGTTACTTCGCGATGCCACGGGGGTGGGTATCTTCATTTGGCGAGATGTATTCGATGATCGGTGGCCGAGTGATCGAGGACCTGCATGCCATGCAGGACGGCACGTTGATGATGCTGTCGGGCGGTTACACCCTTCAGTTCGACGGGGCCCGCGTCGAATTCGGTGAGTGGTCGAAGACGGCGACGAAGGATTCCGCGACGGCACTGTGCAGAAAGAATCTCGACATGGAACCCTGCACATTGGAGTTCATAAAATCGCTTGCAGTGGGGACAGCAATTACAAGCGCTGCAGACTTCGGGGCCTTCGTTGAGGTTGGCTTGGACGGGCGTTTGAACCTTGGTCTCCACTCTTCGGGATTTCATCTGATCTCGACGGAAGAGCCAATAGAGGATCACCGACTTTAGACAAGATCCAGTCCTACTTCTTCTCGAACCCGTGACTCGTGAACTTGAGCATGCGGCTGTTTTCCGTGACGGTGCGTACGACGTTTTCGGGGGCGCCGGAAGGAATTTCAGCCTCGATCTCCAGCGTCACCTTCACGGTCGAGTCCATGAGGCCGCCCAGATGGGCGACGACCTCGTCGGCGATGCGGCTGGCATCGCGGCCGACACGGGTCGGGTCGAGGGTGACCGTGCCGGGATTGGGATCGGTACCTGTACCGGCGCTCGATGGCGCAACTTCCCACTGGATCTTTATCCCGGACCGACCCCCAGGGTGCATGTCCCACCCTGGCACTCGCAGTTCTTCCGCTGTGCGTGTGTCCTATCAGGCACTCCCGGGGAGTCCGGCCGAGCCCGTCGCTGATTATTTTTCCCACAAGATCGGCTCCGATCCCACCTTGTGAGCACGTCAATCTGCTTCCATGCGTGCGTACGCCGACGGCCCCGCCCCGCCCGCGTCGCCTGGCTCATTGGCGGCCCGCGACGCTCCCAGCCCATCCGTAATCCGACAATCAGAAAACACTCGAACATCGTACAGGTGTCCAAGCGGGTTCCTGACGGAAAAATCACGATTGATGAGATCGTCTCCGCAGTAAACGGCGTGCTGAATGGCTGCCCTGCCTTTTCCGCGGCGGAAAGTATCGCGTCGCCAACAGCCCCGGGGACGAAATGAACATTTGAACCCGGAGTGTCTGCCCTTGCGCCTCCGGCCGCAGTGGCTTCCACTCTGTTGACAGCGCCTTTATGCACGTTGTACAGAAGCGCGTACGGGGCGAACTGCCGAAATCGAGATGCGAAGTCCCTTGGGGGAGGAACGTCCGATGGGGAAGGTTATGACGCGAAGGCCCTTTATTCCGCCTATCTGCAAACATGGCGTTGGACCGGCTACTTTTACAATCCGTTCAAGGAGAAATTATATGCCATGGATCTCGACACAGACAGCCAGCGCCGTCCTCGGTGCCATGGTCATGGCATTGGTGGCGGTGCAGGCCCAGGCGGTCGACCTTTCGTTTACCGGCAACTTCACGCGGGATGACAATGTCCAGTTGTTCAATTTCACGACCGACGGATCGAGCACCGTGGTTTTGCGAACCTGGTCGTATGCCGGAGGTACCAACGCCGCGGGAAATACCATCGCACGCGGCGGTTTCGATCCGATTCTGGCGCTGTTCGACAGTACGGGCGCCTACATCAACCAGAACGACGACGGAGGGTGTTCCTACGTGGCCGCCGACGCGGTGACGGGTCGTTGCTGGGATACCTATTTCTCCGCCCCATTGGCTGCAGGCGACTATACCGTCGCTATTATGCAGTACAATAACTTTGCCAATGGTCCGAATCTCAGCAACGGATTCCAGCGCGACGGGCAGGGCAACTATACCGCCGGCTGGTGTGGCGCCGGTAGGTTCTGCGACGTGGCCTACGATGCGCGCGACGGGCATTGGGCGTTCGATATCCTCAACGTCGTGCGCGCCACCCAGGGCGGCCCAGCGTACAAGTCAGCACCGCTTCCGGCGCTTTCGGTAACGGGTCTAGGAATGCTCAGCCTTGCGCTCGGGTTGGCTGCGACACTCGGGCTGCGGCGTAAAATTTTGGAATCGCGCATGTGAGTCGCGGCGACGAGAACCGCAGATCCGAGCCGCCCATCGTGGGTGGCTATAGGGACGCGTGCGGGGCGAACTGCCGAAATCGAGATGCGAAGTCCGTTGGGGGTGGAACATCCGATGGGGAAGGTTATGACGCGAACGCTCTTTATGCCGCCTATCCGCCAACTTGACGCCCGAGCAGAGGGGCGAGTTGCGTGCGTCGGTGCGGCGGCTGGGGTTCTTTCAATGGATCCGATATAGCTCCCATCTGAAGCGGTCCGTGCCAATAGGGATAACGCCGCCGCCCATGGGAAGGCCGCGGGCTGAGTGGGTCGTCGCGCCGTGATCGCCGGAAGACGGCTAAGAGTCGGTCTGAGTTTTCGTTAACGCCACAATCCGTCGTGCCGGCCCCGAAGCTGCATGCACGACATCTTGTGGATTGAGCGTAACTTTCGAATAGGCGGCAAGCGCGTGACCGTCATCACCTCGTTCCCCAGAGAGACCTCCGATCGACATGAATGAGCCTTCCGTCAAGTCCGCCCGGCCGCCCGAGGATCTGAATGTGCAACTCGCGGCCGAGCGCACGCTGCTGGCCTGGGTACGGACCGCTCTGGCCCTGATGGGTTTCGGGTTCGTTGTCGCCCGGTTCGGACTGTTTTTGCGGGAGATCGCAGCCGTGGGCCATACCGCGTTCCACGAACGCACCACGGGATTATCGTTGTGGCTGGGAACCGCCCTGATCGCGCTGGGTGTGGCCACCAGCCTGCTGGCCTCGGCCGAATATCTGCGTTTCCTCCGCCGAACCCGCAGGCGTCACGACCTTGCCCCACGTACGTCCGTGCTGGCGATCGGCGTCTCGCTGATCCTCGCCAGCCTGGGGATCGTGCTGGCGGTGTACCTGGTCGCAATCAAGGCGTAGCCTCCAGCCCGCCGCATCATCGTGCGTCGGAATCCATCGCGGTCACACCGCGATCGCCGGGGACGAATCTCCGTGCCACCGCCGACGGCAACGGGCCCAGAAATAGGTTTTTGCCGGCAGGACCAAGGCCGCGATGGCTTCCAGATAAGCCGCGCCCGCTCCGGTGGCGCCGTACCGAGCTCCGCCCCACAGACCAGCAGGCCGATCAGGCCGCTGGACAGCGGATTCAGCTTGGACACCTGGGGTCGCTGGATGGCTCCATAGCCAGGTGTCCACCGGCTTGCCGGGTCGTTCGTGCGGTATGAGGCAACTGATGTTCAGCCCTGGCAATCTAAGTGCGTGAACATACAGGAGTGTTGTGGATTTTGTTGGATGGCTGTCCGTTGGCTGTGCGCGGCTGTGATCTGGATCGTGTGTGGACAGTCCCCTTCACCTTGGCCCTCTTCGCGCAGGGACGAGGGGCGGTATGGGGCCACGGTCAGGGATTTGGCAAGAAAGACCTCGGTAGCGCCCCGTTGGACGCCCCGTTGGACATCCACCTTGGCGCCCGGCAGAAAGTGGGTGTCCAAGCGGGTTCTCGTCGTCCATATCCCCGCTCCCCGACCTATTCGATGCCGGTTCATCGGGTTGTTCTGGACCGACTCGGAAGGGCCGCATCATTTCGTTGTCCTCGTGTTCGATGATATGGCAGTGCCAGACGAACTGACCGGGATAATTGAACTGTGCTCGTATGCGAGTGACCTGCCCCGGGTAGGCGATCACCGTATCCTTGAAGCCGGTTTCCCAGGCCTCTGGTTGGGTAACACATCCTGTGGGCGTGAGCGGCCTGGCAGGTTCCTCGTCTTCCCCCTCGCCGTCTGGGTCGTCAGAGGCCAATCTCTCGCGATCCACGACCTCGAACGTCACTGCGTGGACATGCATCGGGTGCGCGTCTTCCGTTGTATTGTAGAACTCCCAGACCTCGGTGGCGCCGACCTCGGGATTCTCCGTTACCGGATGCATCCATTCCAGAGAGACAGGATCCCCGTCCTCGTTCACCACGCCGAGCATTGCCTGGAGCGGTCCATCGATCTCATTCGTGCCGTCGTCCACACCCATACCCATCTTTTCGATGAGAGCGAGCTTGCGCGTGATGGTTTCTTCGGGGAGCGGAGTGATCGCAGGAAGCTCGAGGAACTGGGAGGGCGTGGAGATGTCGGCCGACGTGGCTTCGACGACTCTGAACTGCAAAACCTGTCCAGTCGTATCCGGGTTGGATGGCGCGAAGTCCTTGCCCGGCGAACCACCGCCGAAGGGTTCTTCCGGCCCCACATTTCCCAGGATGTATTCACCGGTGGCTACATTGGTGAAATCCACGATCACGTCGGCCCGTTCTGCCAGTCCGAGCAGGATCCTGTTGTCCGCTGCCGTGATGTCGACAGGTGCAGCGAGAAAACCACCGTCATTCCCGATCTGCCACACGCGGACCTCCGGGATTTTGGAAAAGTCCAGGATGAGGAATCGCGACTGGCAGCCGTTGAGAAAGCGAAATCGATAGCGCCGTCGTTCGACTTCGAGATACGGCCACGTGTTGCCGTTTGCGATCAAAGTGTTGCCGAAGAATTCAGGATTCCAAATCGGCGAGAAACCCATCTCTTCCGGGATGAACGGACCAATGATGCCGTCGAAGAAATCGCGTGCCTCAGGGTAGAAGAGTGAGCCGTCCTTGTCGAACGCACGGTCCTGGATGGCAATTGGGATCTCGTAGTATGTGGTTGCGGCTGGGTCATCGCCTTCCTTCGGCGCTGGACCGGGTAGAACCGCCGTTGCGCCAGTGCGGCGGTCTCGCACCGCTTCATCGCCATCGGAACCGCCACGGACGAGGTAGAATCCGGCGGGACCGGCGTACACGTTGAGGCGCGTCATGCCAAGGGCGTGATCATGATACCAAAGGGTAGATGCACGATTCTCGTTCGGGTACTGGAAGGTGGCAAAGCCCGGACCCCATGTGACGCCGTGAGTGGCGGCAGCCTTCCTGGCGAAGAAGTCATACCAAGAGCCGACCATCGCGTAACCCGGCGGGATGTCGGTAGCGTCGGGCAGATACCACGCCTCCGCGTAGCCGTCGCTCTCATCGCCAACACCGACTGCTCCGTGGACATGGACGACGATTGGCACGGGTCCGGTGTAGCGCTGGGGAGTCTCGTTGAAGGTGGGACGCGCGTCGCGCCCCATCTTGCCGCCGGCTGGATTTGCCCAGTGAAGCGTCGGGTCCACGGGGAGCAGGTGGGGGAGGGCCGTGCCGTCATCAGCTTTGAGATCGTTGATCCACTTGACCCTGGTCGGTATGCCCGCGGTGGCCTCGATCGTCAGTGACGGCGCGTTGTGCAGCAGGAGTGCTCCCTCTGCCATCGCGGTTACGGCGCCGTAGCCCCAGACGCGTGTTTTCGGGAAGCCGGCGGGAAGCACCTGCTGTTCAAACTGCTTTACCGAGATCTCGTAATAATCGACAGGGCCGGTATTGGTGTGGAGTACTGCCGCCCGCGGCATCACCGGTGGGATCAGCAATGGGGTGGTGAACTTCGGGATCGTTGCAGGGTCGAGGGGTTCGGTTGCACTCCCACCTGTGGAATTCGTTCCTGAGTTGTCGCACGCTGTCAGGCCACCGACATAGACCCAGGCACCCGCCACGGCACTCCACTTCACGAATTGGCGTCTCGTCAGCATTTTCGTTGCTCCGGTCTGGCACCGGAGATGCCGGTTGTACTGGAAGGGGATTGGCTCGTCAGATCGTTTGATGCTGCCATGGGTCACTCGTCTACCTATATTGAGAATGATTGTCAAAATCTTCGAGAGGAGGGGGCTGTTTAGATACCTGGGTTGGGTGTCCACCGGCTTGCTTCCACCGGCTTGCCGGGTCGTTCGTGCGGCATGAGGCAACTGATGTTCAGCCCTGGCAATCTAAGTGCGTGAACATACAGGAGTG
>CAZEWD010000061.1:0-13221 GCA_964515725.1 uncultured Binatia bacterium (SeqCode) | reverse complement strand
TCTATAGCAATCTGGAACCCAAGGCCGGCACGCTCCTCGCCGATGCGGGAATCGATCCCGAGCGGGTCGTCATCTTCCGGCAATCCGCCATCAAGCAGCATGCCGAACTGCATCTGATTCTCTCGATGATCACACCGACGCCCTGGCTGGTGCGCAATCCCACCGTCAAAGAACAGGCGCGCGAACTCGGACTCATTCATTCGGGCGAGGAGGGGGACGCGGAGATCATCACACTGAACTATGGTCTGCTCGGATACCCCGTGCTGCAGTGCGCTGACATCATTCTCTACAAGGCTACCGGTGTACCTGTCGGCATCGATCAGGCACCACACATCGAACTCACGCGTGAAATCGCCCGGCGCTTCAATCACATGCATCGGCCGATCTTTCCCGAGCCACAAACCCTGATTACTGAGATTCCAAAGATTCCCGGTCTCGACGGCCGCAAGATGAGCAAGAGCTACAACAACGCGGTCTGGTTACGGGACAGCCCGGAAGAGGTGGATCGGAAGTTGTCTCGTATGATGACGGATCCGCGACGGGTGCGCCGTTCGGATCCCGGCGAGCCGAACGACTGTCCCACATTCAACCTGCACCGCATCTATTGCACACCGGAAGAAATCGAATACGTCAGCCACGGTTGCCGCACGGCTGGTATCGGCTGCCTCGAATGCAAGCATGTGATGATCAAGCATGTGATCGCCGAACTGGCACCTATCGCCGAACGGCGCGCTGAACTGGAAGCACATCCCGAAACGGTGACGGAAGTACTCGAGCGCGGCAATGAACAGGCCCATGCGGTCGCGGAACGGACAATGCAGGAAGTCCGTGCAGCGGTCGGCCTTGCCGAATGACGACCGGTGATGACCGAGCACACCCACACGGCTGCACAGCAACTCGCCTTCCCCTTTTATCGGGTGAAGCTCGATATTTTCGAGGGGCCTCTCGATCTTCTGCTCCATCTGATCAAGAAGAACGAGGTCGAAATCGCCGATATCCCCGTCGCGACGATTACCGAGCAATACCTGGCACATCTCGAGATGATGCGTGAGCTCAGCCTCGATGTGGCAGGTGAATTTCTCGTCATGGCCGCAACCCTGATGTTGATCAAATCACGCATGTTGCTGCCACAAGCGGAGGACGAGGAAGAAGAGGCAGACCCGCGCGCCGAACTCGTTCAACAGCTTCTCGAATATCAACGCTACCGCGAAGCGGCGTTGGACCTGGGGGAGCGCCCGTTCCTCAACCGCGATGTGTTCGTGCGCGAAGCGACCACACTGGAGCCGGACGAGGTCGCCCATCTTCCCGAAGAGCCGGTGCGCCTGCGCGCCAGTGTCTGGGATTTGATGGAGGCGTTCCGAGCGGTCCTTGCGCGGGCCAAACCGGAACCCGTGCACGAAGTGATCGTCGAGACGGTCTCACTGCGAGACCGTGCACAGGGTATGCTGAGGCTTCTGCAGGAACGACGTTCGATCGAATTCGAAAGCCTCTTTGAAGTGGCCTCGACCCGGATCGAAATTGTCGTCACATTCCTGGCCTTGCTCGAGCTGATGAAAATGGGTGCCGTGCAGGCGACTCAGGAAACGGGTTTCGGATCGATTCGGATCGAACTGGCGGTTGAGGATATCAGCACCGTCACTTTCGGCGTCCTCGACGATTACAGTGGTGCGCCGAAAGCGGCGGAAACGGGAGCGTCAGCGGAGGAAGCGCAGGATGCAGGAGACGAAACCCACAACTGACGGCGTACCGGCGGATGGCCGTGAGGACGGAACTCTTTCGGTGCCGGCATCGGGTGGTGTCCCACCCGCTGAAGAGAGTGCAAGCGTTGAGACGCCCAGCCCGGAAGAACTGACGCGTCTGGCTCGTATCGTGGAGAGCGTACTCTTTGCTGCCGGGGCACCTGTCTGCCTCAAGAAACTGGTCGAAATCCTCGAAGGTCCGTCTGCCACAACTCTGACGCTTGCCGTCGAACTTTTGAAGGATGAATACGGCGCGGGCATGCGCGGGATCCAGTTGCACGAAATCGCCGGCGGCTATCAATTCCGGACCGCACGGGAAAACGCGCAGTGGGTCCGTGCTCTGTTCCGGGAGAAACCGGCACGGCTCGGACGCGCTGCGCTGGAAACGCTTGCAGTGGTCGCCTACAAGCAGCCCGTCACCAAAGCGGAGATCGAAGCGATCCGCGGTGTCGATGTCGACGGCACACTCTCCACTCTTCTGGCTCGCCGCCTGATCAAGATCGCCGGACGCAAGGAAGCGGTCGGACGACCTTTGCTTTACGCCACCTCAGCCGAATTCCTGGAAGCGTTTCAACTCAAGAACCTGCGGGACTTGCCGTCGCTGAAAGAACTTGGAAGCACACCGGAGAATACACCCTATGAAAGTGACGCGCTCATCGACACCTCGCCAGTCGCTGAGATCACGGAAGACCGCCCCGACGACGCCTCCACGGAAGCTGCGCGAGACGAGGAAGAAGACACCGTCCCCGGCATCGTCAGAGCCGGCGATGGAACGGCTGCAGAAAATCCTGAGCCGCGCGGGGATCGCATCGAGACGGCAGGCGGAGGAACTGATCCGGACGGGACAGGTGAAGGTGAACGGCAAGGTGGTGACCGAGCTGGGGACGAAGGCGAATCCTCACACTGACCGCATTACCGTCAAGGGACGGACACTGCCGTTTGCCGAACCGCCCGTCTACATCCTCCTTCACAAACCAGTAGGTGTCGTCACCACGCTCTCGGATCCGGAGGGACGGCCAACGGTAACCGAATACCTTCCCAGAGTGCGTCAACGCGTCTTTCCGGTCGGACGTCTCGACTTCCACTCTGCCGGTCTCCTCCTCCTCACAAACGACGGAGAGCTCGCCTTGCGGCTGACGCATCCCCGCTACGGCATCGAGAAAACCTACCGCGTCAAAGTCCGGGGGATTCCGACTGGAGAATCGCTGCGCCGGCTCTCGCGCGGGATCTATCTGGAAGAAGGAAAGACGGGCCCTGCGATCATCAAGCCCGTGCGATCGAGCGAGACGAAGTGCTGGTTGGAGATTTCGATCCGCGAAGGCCGGAAACGAGAGATCCGGCGCATGTGTGAGGCGATCGGCCATCCGGTGGAAAAGCTCACACGTGTGCGGATGGGTCCCTTGCAGTTGGGTCGACTCATCCCAGGAGAAAGTCGACCGCTGACCGAGCAGGAAATCCGAACACTCCGGCGAGCAGTCGGTCTGGACGACTGAAGCCCAACGAACATCTCCCTGCGACGGAGACAGGGCCGTCTGGCGGAAACCGCGCCAGATGCGGGGGCACCCACCGCTGGACTTGATCTGATGTGCTTCGGCCCTCCTCCAGACCACGGTCCTGGTCTGGAGGAGATCCACACCGTCAATACCCCCGGATGGCGCGGGAGACGCGCCTGCTTTTTCGAAAACCCAGGGGAGCGGACGGTGTGGCGGACGATCAGGCCGCTTTTGTCGCGCCGGCGATGAACGCTTCCTTACTGACCGTCGGTGCGACACGGTGCACTTTGGCCAGAATACGATTGCGTTCGTCGTTCGTGCGAGCCTTGGCATAGCGGGTGCGCAGCTTGGCCAGCTTGACCCGTCGCACTCGGCGACGTTTGATTTCCCATCTTCGGTCCTGTCGAGCCATGAAGACCTCCTTGTATGATATCCCCTGGTTGCGACGCCTCTGTCAGACCACAGATTCCTTCATCGGAGCGCTCGCCACAACCTCACCATTCTCGATCCGCAGGGGCACACGGATGAGGAATTTCCCACACGGTGGACCCGAAACGCATTCGCCCGTATCCGGCAAGTAGCACGCCCCGTGTGTCGCGCATTGGAGATACCGGCGGTCCTCGGTGAAGAACTGATTGTCGACCCAGTCGAGACCCATCGGGACATGGTTGCATCTGTTGATATAGGCAAACAGCCGTCCCTCGTGGTTCACCAGGAAACATTCCTCTTCGTTACCATCGATCCGTAGAAAGAATTTCCTGGTCGTCCCGGGCGCCAGCTCACCATCGCGAGCGACGATGATCGATTCGGCTGTATTCGGCATTGAGCGACATTAGCTAGACCGCCGCACATCGGAGGTAAAGAGCGGCGGTGTCTGGTGGATCCCGCGGAGCAATGGAACCCACACGGATTGACTCAAAAAAATCCTCCTACTAAACGTTCAGTATGCAAGTGGACTCCCGGCCCGGACGCGAGGATTCGCGCCGGGACCTCATGAACGTCGCGATCGACTGCTTTGCCCGGTACGGTTATGCGGCGACGTCGATCGATCGGATCGCCAGGGCGGCGGGTGTCACCAAGGGGGCTCTTTACTACCATTTCAAGGACAAGGAAGAGTTGCTCTTCGAGGCGGTCAAGAACCGTGTTGGCCAGTTCGAAAAAAGTGTCGTCAACGACGTGGTTCCCACCACGGATGCGGCTGGGGCACTGCGCAAGCTCATGGAGATCTGTCTCGACCACGCAACGAAGAGCAATCACCGGCGGCTCATCGTGACCCTGATGGTCGAGGCGCTCGATACGAATCCGCGGCTCGAAGAACAGTTTCGCGTGATGATGCAGCGTTTTCGCGCCTTCCTGGCGGGGATCATCCGCCTGGGGCAGTCACAGCGCCAGTTCCGATCCGACGTGGATCCCCAGGTTGCGGCCGAGGTTTTCGCCGCGTCGGTCATCGGCGCCGAGATCCAGTACTACCAGGATCCGGCACAGTTCAATCTCTCACGTGCCCTCAATACCTACGTAGAGCAAATTCTTGGCTGGTTGACTCCGGGTGTCGCCTCACGCGTCGCCGGACCGCGCCGCCGTTCGAGGAGGAAATGATGGTCAGTTTCGAACCAAGTGAGGATCAACAACTGATCCGCGACATGGTCGCGGACTTCGCACGGGAGCAGATCCGGCCTCTGGCCCGCGAGTGCGACGAAAAGGGCGAGGTACCCGGCACGCTGGTGCAACAGGGATGGGATCTCGGCCTGGCACAAAGTGCGATTCCGGAAGAGTTCGGCGGCGCCGGCGACACACGCTCCGCTGTGACGAGCGTACTGGTGATCGAGGAGTTGGCCTGGGGGGATCTTTCGATTGCCACGCACCTTCTGGCACCTCGGCTGTTGGTCTATCCGGTGGCCGACGCAGGCACGAAAGAACAGAAAGCACAGGTGCTGAAGCGTTATACGGGGGCACAGTTTACACCGGCAACGGCGGCCGTCATGGAGCCCCGTTGGGATTTCGATCTGACCGAGTTGGCGACCAAGGCCAACCGGGAAAATGGCAGCTATGTCCTGAACGGCAGCAAGTGTTTCGTTCCACTGGCCGACGAAGCCGAGCATGTGCTCGTCTATGCGCGCAATCAGGACGGTACGACTGACGGATTCCTGATCGAAAAGGGGACATCCGGACTGCGGATCGTCGAGCGCGAAAAGAACATGGGGCTCAAGGGTGTACCGACGCACGAGTTGGCGCTGGAGAACTGCCGTATTCCGGCAAGCGCCCGTCTCGGCGGTGATACAGGCTGCAACTTCGATCGCCAGATGAACCATGCACGTGTGGGAAGTGCGGCGGCTGCGGTGGGTGTGGCACGTGCCGCGCTCGAGTACGCGCGCGATTACGCCAAGGAACGCAGAGCCTTCGGATCGTACATCGCGCAAAAGCAGGCGATCGCCTTTATGCTCGCCGAGATGGCCATCGAGATCGATGCCGCGCGGCTACTCACATGGGAAGCGGCATGGAAGCTGGACCGCGGAGAAGACGCCACGCGCGAGGCCTGTTTGGCCAAGCAGTACGCCGCCAACATGGCCCTGATGGTCACCGATCGCGGCGTGCAGATCCTCGGCGGTCACGGGTACATCCGGGATCACCTGGTCGAACTGCTGCTCCGCAATGCCCGCGGTTTTGCAACTTTCGAAGGCTTGTTGATGGCCTGAGGTGGGCGGAACGATCGTTCGCACACCCTTCCAGCTTACGAAGAGGAGAAAATCCCCATGATCGATTTCGAATTACAGCAGGAAATCCAGAATGCGCGCGACATGATTCATATGGTGGCAGAGAGCGCCATGCGACCGATCGCCCGGGAGTTCGACGAACGCGAGCACGAGAAGCCGTGGGACTTCCTGAATCTGATGTGGCAGGCATCGCAGACCGCCAACCCCGTTTCGTTCGGTGGTGACGGCAAGAAGGGGGAAAAACCGGCCAAGCCCTCCTTCCGCAATTTGCAAACAGCGGTGACCATCGAAGAACTCTCATGGGGCGATGCCGGACTGTACCTGTCGATCCCCAATCCCGGTCTCGGCGGCGCAGCGGTATCGGCTGCAGGGACACCTGAGCAGAAAGAACGTTTTCTTGCCCGTTTTCGCACGGGTGAGCCAAAGTGGGGAGCGATGGCCATCACGGAGCCACACTGTGGTTCGGACTCGGCGGCTATCACGACCACGGCTGTGCGCGACGGAGATCAGTGGGTCATCAACGGCACGAAGATCTTCGTCACTGCTGGCAAAATGGCGGCGCAGGAATCGGACGGCTTCGTGGTTGTGTGGGCAACGGTGGACAAGTCGGCCGGACGTGCAGGCATCAAGGCATTCGTTGTCGAACGAGGCACGCCTGGCATGACTGTCGTAAAGTGCGAAGACAAAATGGGCATTCGCGTCTCGGACACTGCCCAGATCGTCCTCGAGGACTGCCGGATCCCACTCGACAACATTCTGGGAAGTGCCGATGTAAAAAAAGAAAGCACGGAAGGCTTCAAAGGCGTTATGGCAACCTTCGATGCAACGCGACCCGCCGTTGCTGCCAGCGCCATTGGAATCGGCCGTGCAGCGCTCGACTACGTTCGCGAAGAACTCGAGAAAAACGGTGTGAAGATCCGCTACGGCGTGTCACGCAACCGGCTCACAGCGTTGGAGCGTGATTTCATGGATATGGAAGCCAATCTGCAAGCGGCGCGTCTTCTGACGTGGCGGGCATCCTGGATGATGGATCACGGCATGCACAACAACCTCGAAGCATCGATGGCCAAAGCCAAGGCGGGTCTGGCTGTGACACAGGTGACACAGAAGGCGGTCGAGTTGCTGGGTCCACTCGGCTACTCGCGCAAGAGCCTTCTCGAGAAGTGGATGCGCGACGCCAAGATCAACGATATCTTCGAAGGGACGCAGCAAATCAATCTGATGATCGTGGCACGGCGTATTCTCGGGTACAGCAGCAAAGAACTGAACTGAGTGGATTGACAACGGGTTCCTGGTCTTCCGTTTTCGCCTGTTCGGATATGGGGTCTCCCCCAAAAGCTTGCGAAACGGGAGACCGGGAACCTTGTGAATCTGTTTGCCGCAATCAAAGATCGGATTGGATTCGTATCACACGCTGAGACGCAAACGCGATTCTGAGCCGTATCACAACCGTCCGTGGACGATGCGCTTCGACAAGGAAACCATCACGAGAAGTTTGAGCTGACGAGCGCCGGTATTCCCTGCGGGAGGCGTCATGGCCGATAAAAAGAACCAACGGATCCATGCCTTTCGTGACGATGTCCTGGGTGATCACGATGCCACGGGCATCGCCGAATTGATTGCCAGAGGGGAAATCACTGCCATCGAGGCAACGAGAGCGGCGATCGAGCGCATCTCCCTCGTTGATTCCAGGTTGAATCTGGTTGCCACCCCCGACTACCAGCGAGCGCTCCGGCAGGCGGAAAATCCCCCCGTTGGACCCTTTGGCGGCGTGCCCGCGATGGTCAAGGATGACATCGACATAGCTGGCCTGCCCACCAGGAATGGCTCGGATGCCTTGCGCCACGCGACGGCGGCACGAAGGCATAGTGCCTTTACGCATCAATTTCTGGCGCAGGGTCCCATCCTGCTTGGCAAAAGCCGTCTATCGGAATTCGGCTTGATTCCCTCGGGCGAATTCCAGAACGAACCGCCGGTGCGCAACCCTTGGAATCCGCACCATTCTTCTGGTGGTTCCTCGGCCGGTTCCGCCGTACTGGTGGCGAGTGGTGCATTGCCGATTGCGCACGGCGAAGATGGCGGCGGTTCCATTCGCATTCCTGCCGCATGTACAGGGTTGGTCGGTTTAAAAGCGACACGCAACCGTCTGATCAACGCCGAGGTGGGGCGCTTTCTACCGGTGAACATTGTCTACGAGGGTGTGCTCACGCGCAGCGTGCGTGACACGGCGCGTTTCTTTGCAGCCGCTGAACGCTACTACCGCAATCCCCGGTTGCCACCCATCGGCAACGTTACGGGCCCCGGCAAACGGAGACTGCGTATTGGAATGGTGATCGACTCGATCACGCGTGAGCCTACGGATGCGGAAACCCGCAAAGCCGTAGAAGATACGGCACTGCTGCTGGAAAGCCTTGGCCATCGGGTCGAGCCGGCCACCATTCCGTTCGACGAGTCCTTCATTGTTGATTTCGTGACCTATTACGGCATGCTGGCCGCTGCCATTTACAAGCTGGGGCCCTTGCTTTTCGGAAAAAATTTTGAGGCCGAACGCCTCAACGATTTGTCGAAAAGCCTGGCCAGGATGGGTCGAGAGCGCCTGTTCAGACTGCCGGGGGCCATCCACCGTCTGCGCCGGGCCAGTGAAGTTTACACCCGTTTTTTCGAAAAGGCGGACGTGGTGTTGACGCCCACGGTAGGCGCGATTCCACCGCCACTCGGTTGGCTGGATCCGCGCGTACCTTACGAAGAATTGATCGAACGCTTCATCAACTTCATGAACTTCACGCCTGCGAACAATGCCTCTGGTGCACCGGCCATTTCTCTTCCGATGGGCCATTCCAGGCACGATCTGCCGATTGGCATTCATCTGGCCGCGAGGCATGGCGAGGAGAGGACTCTGCTGGAACTGGCCTTCGAATTGGAGGCGGCCCAACCCTTCCGCCGTATCCAGGATGGCCCCTGAGCCAGTCTCGAATGGTTGGAGGAACCTGATCGCTCCTGTAATGGATCCGGTTGGAAATCCGGTTGGTGGGAAATCCGGTTGGACATCCACCCAGCGAAAGGAAATCCGGTTGGACATCCACCCAGCCAAAGTGGACATCCACCCAGTCAAAGTAGATGTCCACGCTGGATGGATGGGTTCACGGGTACGGAGGAGGTTCCCGCTCCATTCAACTCGGCAATCCAGCCCCAATCTCCAACCGTCCGCCAACCACACCGTTACACACGCCACATAGTAGCTAAGCTGAGGGAATGGGGGCCATTTTTGCCGCCGTGTTTACTGCTCTTTGGCTGGCGGGCGTTTTGATTTTCCCTCAGTGGATGTCCATCTGCCGCAACAGGATGATGTCACGGATGCGCTGCGGCAGGATCCGGTTCAGCGCCAGGAAGATCCGGCTCTGCCAATCGATCGGGTTGTTCAGTCTGGGCCGTTCTGCTCGCACGACCCGCAGAATCTCCTCGGCCGCCGACGCCGGGTCGAGCGCCTTCTGGATCAATGCTTCGTCACGCGCAATGAATCGCCTCACCCTTTCACGATAGGGTGATCCTTCCGGTGGCAGGACATGGATCTTCGCTGCAAATCGAGTCGATACCTGCGCCGGCTGAATCAATGCGACCCGGATACCGAATGGCTCCACTTCGTACCGCAACGAAGCGACCAGCCCTTCGACTGCAAATTTGGTGGCCGAATAGATCGACTCAAATGGAAACGGAATCTGCCCCACCAGAGATGACACTGCGATCAACTTGCCAGAGCGCCGCTCGCGCATCTGTGGCAGGAACGCCTGGAGAATCGCCGCCGTCCCCATCACGTTGATCTCCACACAACGTGCCGCTTTCTCGAGATCGACTTCTTCAAATGGCCCAAAAAATCCGATCCCCACATTCGAAAGCACCGTGTCGACATGGCCATATTTGCGCAACACCTCATCACGAAAGGACCGGATGCCCGCCCGATCGCACACATCGAGCGTCGCCAGCAGGGTATCGCAACCGCGTACCTTCATTTCGTCACGCAACGACTCGATCCCAGCCGCATCGACATCAAACCCCGCCACCACATCGCCTGATGCTGCCAGCCTCAATGCCACCTCGCGACCCATCCCCTGAGCCAATCCCGTGATTACGACAACCTGCATTCTCTCCGCCTCCGTCAGACAACGCCCATCCGTCATTCCCCGTGCCGCACTTGCCTGCCGATCTGCCGCATCGACTCCGCAAAATCGGGGTAGAGGAGCCGATAGCCCGAGTCCTTCAATTTCGTGTTGTCCACCACATAGTCGTGACTCAGGTAGCGGACGGCGTCCGTTTCCAGATCGGGAATCCGATGCCGCGCCTTCGCCACCACACCCTGAAGCCGTGCGGCCAGGCCGATCATGAACAACGGCAGGTGCAGTCGTGGCGCTTTGGTCCCGAAAGTTGCCGCGGCCAGCCGTAACGCTTCCTCCACTGTGGGGCGGCTGTCATCGGCAATGTTGAAGGCTTCCCCAATCGCTTTCTCCTGTAGAGATAAATGAACCGCTGCGGCTGCCACATCCTCGACTCGAACATTGGCCAATCGCTGCCGGCCATTGCCGGGAATCGCTCCGATCGAGGTCGGACGCGAAAACACTTTGCCCGCACCATCTGTACAACCAGGACCGTAAACTGTGCAGGGTCGCATCACGATCGCCGGCAGTCCTTCCGCCACACGCCGCCAGACGATCTCCTCCCCATCCCGCTTGCTGCGCCCGTAGTCGTCCTGCGGCTCTCGCGGCATATTCTCAACGAAGGGTACGCCCCGATACCGGCCATACACGCTGGTGGAACTCATGTGGACGAACATCCTGACCCCGGCGGACAGCGCCTGTGCCGTGATTCGTTCTACACCGCCCACATTCACATCCCGCAAGACAGAGTAGGGTGTCGAAAAGTTGCAAATCGCACCCAGATGGAAAACTCGATCAATCTGACCGCGGAACAACGGCGCCAGGCTCTCCACGACCCGAAGATCCGCACGCACGACTTCAACCTCCAGGCCAGCAAGAAAGTTCGCATCCTCAGATGGGAGCACAGCAGCACGCACCCTCGACCCATCTCTCACGAGACAATCGACCAGGTGCCGCCCCAGAAAGCCGTTGGCACCAGTCACCAGCGTCGTCCCCGTGTACTGCAACTCGGTACTCACCCTGTCAGCACCAGGCGGATCGCCACCGTTCAATCGCTCGCCTCATACTGTTCAAGGTATCTCTGCGCGTCGAGAGCGGCCTGACAACCAGAGCCTGCCGCCGTGACCGCTTGCCGGTATCGGCGATCGATGAGATCGCCACAGGCGAAGACCCCAGGCAGACTCGTTGCAGTCGCACCACCTGACTGTACCAGCACGTAGCCTTCCGCATCGAGATCGACCTGACCACGGACAATCCCCGAGCGCGGTGTCTGGCCCACTGCAACAAACGCTCCGTCCACCGCCAGTTCGCACACCCCGCTGTCTGCGACATGACGCAATCGCGCAATGGCAAGATTGCCGTCTGTCCCGGCGCAGAATTCTTCGACCACAAACGGCGTGCGAATCTCGATGCCGCGTTCACGCACTCGCTGCAATAGAATCGGCGATGCTCGGAACTGAGCGCGACGATGCACGAGTGTCACACTGGCAGCATGATGTGCCAGTTCGAGGGCTTCCTCCATGGCCGAATCGCCACCGCCAACCACCATGACACGAAGACCACGGAACAATGGCGCGTCACATGTGGCACAAGAAACAACACCACGTCCCTGCAATTCGTCTTCGCCACGGACACCGAGTTTTCGTGGATCCGTTCCCATCGCAAGGATGACCGTTCGAGCATGATATTCCCTCTCACCTACCCAGACGCGATGCAGATCACCCCGCTCCTGCGTCAATTGCACACGAGTGACGTCATCGCTCGTGAAGCGCGCGCCGTATGTCTCCGCCTGTCTGCGCAGGTCCAGGATCAGTTCGGGACCGGACACTCCGTCCGGATAACCGGGGAAGTTCTCGACTCGCACCGCGTCCTGCAGGACACCGCCTGGGCGCACTCCCTCAATGACGAGTGGCGCGAGGTTTGCCCGCGCGGCAAAGAGTGCAGCCGTCAAGCCTGCCGGTCCACTGCCCAGGATGAGAACCGATCGCGTAACGTCTTTCTCCGGTACATCGCCTATCGGCACAGGCAGCGACTGCGCTGCCGTACCTCGGACAACGATAGGGGATGATCCGGTACCGGCCGATGCTCGCTGCGTCCGTTCGATACGGCGCGTCTGGCTATATGTCGGCCCAAACGTGGGGATCCACGCCGAGTGCTTCCCGGGGCCGCCGGCAACAAGTAACCGAATCTCCTCCGGTGCCCGCGCAAGCGGAATTCGTCCCCCCCATTCCTGAAGATTTCCGGCATAATCACCCCACGAAGATGCTTCTTCGAGTTTCTTTGGGGGAATGCGGTCGACCGCAACACGCGCGTGTTCGTAGAGAAAGGCTTGCGCTGCCTCACGGCTGAAGCCCGAATTGGCGATTACAGCGGCGTGCTCCGGACCCAACACGACGAAGTGATCGCCTCCGCGATAAAGGGTGTTCGAACCCACCGTGGACATGGTTTCCGCGACAGTCCGTAGAATATCCTCGCCGCTGTCGGATCCGTGATCGTTGATGTTGTGCGGGCCTTCGACCGCCGCCACGGTGACGGCGCTGTCCCCTTCCTCGATTCCACAAAGACGGCGATACGGCGGCCATGGGCTGGCCGCTTCATTCTCGGCAAAGCACCAGGTATATTTCGCCGGCGAACCCTGCGTGGCACGATCGGTCTCTCCAGGGAGAGCACCACCGACATTCATCATCACCAGACGAAGTGCCCGCCCAATCGTTGCGTTGGCGCGATTGCCGGGGCCAAAACAACCCGCGCCACTGTTCATACCGATTTCTTCGGCAAGGTCGCCGTGTACGATCACCAGCACGGCACAGGGATGGGTGGTGGTCTGCATCCCGAAGAGGTTGAACATCCCCTCCTGCATGGCCGCAATCGCCGCTTCGAGGACCGGCATATATTGAGGTAAACACCCAGCCATGACCGCGTTGGCCGCCAGGTGTCTCAACGAGAGCGCCGCACCGCGCGGGGCGATGAAGCCCAGTTCATCCTCAGGCGCATGCACGGCACCCGCACACATCCGGTCCACCCGCTCGACGGTGGGAACGATCACCGGCAGACCATCGGTCCACCCCCATGCCAGCATCTGTTCTCCCGCCTCGTACTCGTTGCCATCGATGCGAACGATGTGCTCGTC
>CAZEWD010000060.1:0-13245 GCA_964515725.1 uncultured Binatia bacterium (SeqCode) | reverse complement strand
ACGGCACGTTGTCGCTGGTGAGCCCACAGCTCTACACACTGGTGATGGTGCCTCCGCCCAGTGCTGGCGAGTTATACACGATGACGATGTCCGGCGTAGAAGAAGTCAAAGCGCGCGGTGGTTTCGTCTTCGGCTTCACGTTTGACGACAAAGAAGAAATCTTCAGCGATCGCGTGGTCCTACAGGCGACTCACAACCTGACGGCACCTTTTCTGCCGCTCGTGGGCTCACAGCTTCTCGCCTATTTCACCGCTACGGCCCTCAAGCGCGACGTCGACAAACCGCGTTCGCTGGCCAAGTCGGTGACGGTCGCATAGCCGGCAGCTCCAGCGCAGCACCGGCTTACGTGTTGCCGTCGCCCGGCAACGTCGGATCGCCGGGAGCACAGCGTGCCGCCCCGGGGCCAGGGCATTGGGGAAAATCGAAGGAACGATATGATGGATCGGGTTCAGTGGATTCGGGACACACTCACAGCCGCCTTCCAGCCACAGCATCTGAACGTACGCGACGACAGCGCCCTGCACGCCGGTCACACCGGCGCTGCTGGTGGCGGGGGCCACTTCAGCGTCGAAATCGTCAGTGAGACGTTTCGCAATCGCAGTCCGGTCGAGCGGCAACGCGCCGTCTACGCCGCACTGGGTGACGCCATGCGCCGCGAGATCCACGCTCTCGCATTGCGCACGCAGACCCCGGAGGAATGGCAGGCGCGTTGAGGTTCGGCAACATCGCGCAGATCGCGCACACGGACCACAGATGCCGCCAGCTCGGAGAGCAGCGGACAAGCCCTCGTTTCATTGAATTCGCGGGGGGCCTTGTCTATCGTGCGCCGCCGAGGTTTCTCCCATGCTAAAGTTCATCCGCCGCAACGCCTCCGGGGCGTGGGTCAAAGTCATGTTCCTGGCCATCGTCGCGGTCTTCGTTTTCTGGGGTATCGGCGTTGGCGTCGGAGGCGGGGCACGAACGAGGTACGTCGCCAAAGTGAATGACGACGTCATCACCGAACTCGATTTCCGGCGAGCCTACACGAACCTGCAACGCATGTATCAGGATATCTACAAGGACCGGCTGCCACCCGAGATGCTCAAGGCCCTCGATCTCAAGGGTAAGACGTTGGATCAACTGATCCGCCTCCGCCTGCTGCGCCAGGAAGCGAATCGCATCGGTCTCGAAGTGACCGATACCGAAGTCCGTGATTCCATCGCCACGATGCAGGCTTTCCAACCGGGCGGCCGTTTTGACAAGGATACCTACCTGCGCGTGTTACGCAGCAACAGCCTGACACCCGCCGAATTCGAGGAAAGCAAGCGTGATGAACTCACCGTCGGCAAACTGCAAGACCTCATCAGCGCCGGCGTCCATGTCAGCGAAGACGATGTTCACTCGCGCTACGTCTATGACAACGAAAAAGTCGATCTCAATTACGTCGAGTTCAAGGCGGACCCTTATGTCGCCAGCGTCGCGGTGAGCGACAACGACGTCCAGGCCTACTTCGATGCACATCAGGACAAATTCCGCGAACCGGACCGCGTCCGTCTGGATTACATCCAGTATTCCGCACCCCTTTTTCTGGCGAAGGCCGAAATCAGTCCGGAAGAGGTGCAGGCGTACTACGACTCTCACAAAAGCGAGTTCAGCACACCCGAGCGCGTGCATGCCCGGCACATCCTGTTTCAAATTGCCCCCGACGCGGATGACGCTGCCAGAGCGGAGATTCGCAAACAAGCCGAAGATGTTCTCGCCAAAGCCAGGCAGGGCGAGGATTTCGCCGGATTGGCGGAGAAATACTCTCAGGATTCAAGCGCTGGAAACGGCGGTGATCTCGGCTTCTTCCCGCGCGGGCGGATGGTTCCGCAGTTCGAAGCCGTGGCCTTTTCTCTTTCCCCAGGCGCCATCAGCGAGATCGTCGAGACGGAATACGGCCTCCACATCATCAAAGTAGAAGCCAGGGAAGAGGCAAAATCCCAGACTCTCGAGGAAGCTCGCCCGAGAATCCTCGGCGAACTCAAGGCAGCCAAAAGCATCGAAATGGCCCGGCAGCAGGCCCACACCGATCGCGAGAAAGCGGCGGCCGGCGAGCCGTTGGCACCCCTGGCCGAAGCCATTGGGACCACTGTGCAGACGTCGATTCCCGTCGGCAAGGGTGAGACCGTCCCCTCCGTGGGCAACCTGATCTCGAACGCCGCCATCACCCTCGATACGAATGCGGTCGGTCCTGTCGTCGATGGGGAACTGGGCCCCGTGGTCTTCCGCGTCACAGAGAAGATTCCCGCGCACGTGCCGCCGTTGACCGAGATCCGCGCCAAAGTGGAATCGGCTCTCAAACTCGAAAAAGCCGGCGTGATGGCCAAAGAAGCCGCGGATGCATTTCTCGCCAAGGCGCAAACTTCGGGCTGGGATTCGGCCACGTCGGAGACAAAGGGTGTCGAAGAAAAACAAACTGGTCCGTTCACCCGGGCCGGAGACTTCATCCCCGGAATCGGTACTGTAGAACATCTCAAGAAAGCGGCATTCGACCTCACGACGGAAAAACAGGTTGCCCCCGCCGTCTACGAGAGTGACGATGCCCACATCGTCGTGTCTCTCCATGAACGCATTGCCGCCGATGAGGCGCAGTTCGCGGAACAGAAGAAGAGCCTCATCACACAGTCCGAAAACCGGCGTAAAGCGCAGGTCATGGAAGAGTTCGTCGATTTTCTGAAGGGCCGCGCCACCATCGACGTGAATCAAGAATTCCTGGCAAGCATCAGTGATAGTTTGCCGGGCGGCCGCATGCGCTGAGCATTCATGGAGCAGGCAGCCGCGGGCTTTCACTGGATCGGCGGCGCCGTCGCCTGCCTCCTGCTGCACGGATTCACGGCAACCCCCGAGGAAATGCGCTTCCTCGGATCGCGCCTTCACGACGCCGGCCACTCTGTTCTCGGGGTTCGTCTCGCTGGCCACGGCACATCGCCTGAAGATCTGGAAGCAACCCGCTGGCAAGACTGGTTGGATTCCGCCAGCCAGGGTTTGCGACGCGTACGGGACCGGGCCGAACATGTCGTGGTTGTCGGCCAATCGATGGGAGGATTGCTGGGATTGCGGCTCGCCGCTCATTCCCCGAACGATATCGACACGCTGGTATTGCTGGCACCTGCGCTTCGCCTGACCCGGCCGTGGTTGCAGTGGATCAGACCAGCGCTCCCCCTCGTGGCTCTTTACCGGCGCTTCCTCGACAAAGGAGAATCCGACATCTCGGATGCAGAAGCACGTGCAACCCGCGCACAGATTTCGCAGGTGCCTGTGCGTTCCCTGCATCAGTTTCTTCTTCTGCAGTCTGCCGTGCGCCGCGACCTGCCACGGGTGCATCAGCCGGCGTTGATCCTGCAGTCACGCCAGGACCACACCTGCCATCCCGCAGGAGTCGATCTCCTCCGCCGCACACTCTCGGGTCCCACCGAAATCGGTTTTTTCGAAGAGAGCTTCCACGTCCTCAGTGTCGATGTCGATCGTGAGCAGGTGGCCCAGCGTATCCTCGACTTCATCCGCTCGCGTTACGCAGTCCCCCGTCCCAACCAACCCCAGCGTCCTCCATCTCACAGGCGTTGACTTGATACGCAGCCGCCGGTACCGGCTGGGTTTCTGAAATGCCCACCAAGTACGTCACTGCCGGCGCGCACCGCATCCACTATTTCCACACCGGTGCCACGACTCTGCCGGATGTTCCGCCCAACACGGAGCGGGGCGAATTGCTTCTCTTTCTGCACGGTGCCGGATGGAATGGTGCCTTGTGGCAGAAATCGATGTCGGATTTCGCAGAAGAACACTCGCCACTGGCCCTGGATTTCCCGGGGCACGGCCGTTCGACCGGTATCGATGGCCTACGTTCCATCGACGAGTATCGAGACTGCCTGGCCGATTTCATCGAGGCGCTACGGCTCCGTCCCGCCGTCCTCGTCGGGCATGGCCTGGGTGGCGCGGCGGCTCTGGCCTACGCCATTTTCCATCCACAGCGGGTTCGCGGGCTCGTGCTCACTGGAACGGCGGCCCGTTTCCAGATCCCGGCGGAACAACTCGACACGTGGCGTAACGTGATGCGCGGCCGCCGCGCTCAACCGTTCACGAACGAGGGATTCGCCGCGCTGGCCGATCCTGGCGCGCAACGCGCCGTCCTCAGCGAACAGATCAAGACCGATCCGCGAGTGCGCTACATGGATCTCGTGCTGAGTGAATCTTTCGAGGTGACCCCCTGGCTCGAAGAACTGAAACTGCCCGTGCTGATCATCAACGGCGTCGAAGATCCTTATGCGCCACCGGAACGGGCCCGAGCCTTGCGAGACGGGATCACCGGGGCGGAACTGGTGATCGTCGAAGGTGCGGGACACTACGTGCCATGGGAACGACGTGGGGCGTTCGAAACGGCGTTGCGGCAATTTCTCGTCCGCCTGGAAGGGCAGACATGAGCCTGGCGGGAAAGGCTGCGATCGTGGGTGTGTACGAACACCCGACACGTTGGGCACCAGACAAGACCGCGTACCAGATCCATGCGGAAAGCGTACGCGGCGCACTCGATGACGCCGGCCTGGCGATCCGGGATGTCGATGCGTTTTTCACCTCGGGCGTGGGACCTCTGGGTGTCATGACGGTGGCCGAACATCTCAACCTGCAACCCCGCTTTATCGACTCGACTTCGATCGGCGGTTCCTCGTTCGTGTCACACGTCGTCCATGCAGCCGCGGCGATCGCGGCGGGTCTATGCGAAGTGGCATTGATCAGCTACGCCAGCACGGCCTCCTCGGAACGGTTCGCCGTCGGAACCGGGGGCAGGACCGGAATGGATCCTCCGGATCACTTCGAGGCACCGTATGGACCGACCGTCGTCAATGCCTATGCCCTGGTGGCACAGCGTCACATGCACGAATTCGGCACCACTGCCGAACAGTTGGCCGAGGTTGCCGTGACCACACGCCGTCATGCAGCGCTGAACCCGGCGGCCAAATTCCGTGAACTGCTGACAATCGAGGACGTACTGGCATCACGTATCGTATCGTCTCCCTTGCACCTGCTCGACTGTTGCATCATCAGTGATGGAGGCGGCGCCGTGGTGATCACGTCAGCGGAACGCGCCAGGGATCTGCGCCGGTCACCTGTACGGATCCTTGGCGGATCGGAAGCCCTGTGTCACACGCAGGCCGGGCGCCGGGATCTGCTGGATATCGCCGCCAGCCAATCGGGTCCACTAGCTTTCGCCATGGCGGGTGTCGGCCACGAGGATATCGATCTGTGCATGATCTATGACTCATTTACCATCACCGTCATCACGACACTGGAATCTCTCGGCTTTTGCGAGCGCGGGGAGGGAGGCACCTTCGTGCAGAACGGGCGCATCGGGCTTGGAGGTGCGCTGCCCATCAATACCGACGGCGGTGGTGTGTCCTCGAACCATCCGGGTATGCGCGGTATCTTCCTCGTCATCGAAGCCGTGAAACAACTGCGCGGCGAGTGTGGAAATCGCCAGGTGCCGGATTGCCAGATCGCTCTCTGCCACGGCACCGGCGGCATGCTCGGCCTGCGCCATAGTGGCGCCAGTCTGATCCTGGGCAGACCCTGAGAGGCCACATGCGTAACCCGATCGCTGAAACCGGATGTTCAACGCCGCCAACCGCACCGGGCGGAACGAGGCAGTGATGAATCAGAAACCATTACCGCGCATCGACGAGGAGTCGAAGGGATTCTGGGAAGCCTGCCAGCGGCACGAACTCTACCTGCAACGTTGCCGGACCTGTGGGGAGTTCCGGTACTATCCGCGCGCCCTCTGCCCGTACTGCCTGAGCGACTCGACCGAGTGGGTGCTTTCCTCCGGAAGAGGCACCGTATACACATTTACGGTGACCTATCGGAACCAGGCGCCTGGGTTTCGTGATGAACTGCCCTACGTACTGGCCTACGTCGAATTGGAAGAAGGAGTGCAGTTGTTGACCAACCTCATTGACTGTCGCCCCGAAGAAGTCCGCATTGGAATGCCCGTGGAAGTGCACTTCGAGGATCTGACACCCGAGATCAGTCTGCCGAAGTTCAAGCCGATCACGGAGAAGACGACGTCCTCCTTGACGACATGATTCTGGATCTGCACACGCATTCGGAAGCCTCCGAAGATAGCCGGGCTTCTGTGGAAACCTACCTCAAGTGGCTCTCACGCAAACGCGATGTGTTGCCGATCGACGGATTGGTGCTCACGGAGCACCGCCAGTGGGACCCTGATGTGGATTACCGCGTCCTGGAAGACCAGTACGGCTTTCTCATCCTGCGCGGCGCAGAAGTGGAAACCGACTATGGCCACATGCTGGTGTACGGCGTGAACGACGACATCACACGGCGTTTCGATTTCAGTGACGTGCGCCTGCCGGCGCAGGAGTTCATCACCGAAGTAGAGCGGAGGGGCGGTGTCGCCGTGCCGTGCCACCCGGGTCGACCCACCATCGGGCTGTGCGAACACTACGAAACGAAGGGAAGCCTCGAGGGTGTGGTCGTAGTCGAAGCGCTGAACGGCGGAAGCCGCCGGGGAGAAAACGAGCGTGTGCAATCTTTGATCGATCGGCACGGTTATCGAGCCATCGGCGGCAGTGATTCGCATCTGGTGAGTTTCGTCGGCATCTGCGCAACGGAGTTCGAAGGGGAACTGAACAACGTAGAGGATCTGGTCCAGGCGCTCCTCCGGGGGAACTACCGTCCGGTGGATTACCGGGATCGGTCGAGGGTCGGTTCGACATGAGTAGATCGATCCATCCTTCGCTGATCGGCAGCGAATTCGACCACACGGTCTACGAACCGGTGACACAGGCAGAGATTGACGCATACGTCGCTGCCTCCGGCGAGCCGGCGCCCGGCCCGGGCATCGCTCCGCCAACTTTTGTCGTCAGCCTGCGAACACGCCGTTTCCTGCCGAAAGACCTTCTCGATCTGCGACTACGAGGCCTGGATGCCGGCAAGGACATCGAGTTCGGAGCACCGATCCGCGTGGGCGATCGGCTGGAATCACGCAGCACCGTACACGATATCTACGAAAAGACCGGTCGCAGTGGGAGCATGCGTTTCATCATCCTGCGCACCGTCATCACACGAAGCACCGGTGAGCGAGTAGCAACCATCGATCAGAAGATGATGGCCCGTTGATCAGGCAGATCCGGACCCGGCTCAGAACATGCCAGCGGCAGGAATCATCTTCGACATGGATGGCGTGCTCGTCGACAGCGGTGCGGCCCACGCGCTGGCCTGGCAACGGCTGGGAAACGAGGTGGGGACACCGTTCGGGCCAGAACTCTTCCGGCGCACATTCGGGCAACGCAACGAAAGCATCATCCCCACCTGGCTCGGATCCACGGTTTCGACAGAACGTGCGGCACAGCTCGGGCTCCGCAAGGAGGCGCTCTACCGAACGCTGGTGCGGGAAGGATGTGTGAAAGTGTACGGCGGGGCGGCGTCACTCATGCGTGAATTGCATGCGGCCGGGGCCGCAGTCGCGATCGCTTCGAGTGGACCGCGCGCCAACATCGAGTTGCTGATCGACATCATGCAGGCGGCGTGCTGGATCGATGCCGTCGTTGCGGCGGAAGACGTGACTCACGGGAAACCCGATCCGGAGGTGTTCATCAAAGCTGCCGCGGCACTTTCCGTGCCCGCTCCGGCCTGTGCGGTCATCGAGGACTCGGTTCACGGGATCGAAGCCGCCCGGCGAGCCGGTATGTATGCCGTGGCCGTGCTGACCTCTACACCACGCGCCGATCTCGAAGCCGCAGGCGCCGAATGCTTCGCGCCGGAGATCAGCGCTCTCGACGCTGCAACGCTGCTGCGCGTACTGCGCGCGAGAACCTGAGGAATACCGCCCCCCCAAAGCATCATCGAGCGGCTTTTACTCCCCATACCATTGCCTGCTCCGGACGTTCTGGAATTGCCAGGGGCTTTGGACGTCGAGCCGTTCGGGAAAATACTTGCCACGCCCATCGAGGGGCGTCCACTCCGTGAATTCTCCGACCATGCGGCCGAGGTACGGTTCTGCTGTCGCCAGACAATCATCGAAATCCAGGTCGTCGGGCTCCAACACACCTCGCCGCGGGTGGCGCAAGGCCCACATCACAGCGGCAATCGCCCCGGCCGTCACCTGTACCGTTGTGGCGTTCGCGTATGCCACATGCCGGCGCGCATCATGAATGGAAAGCTGCGAACCATACCAGTACGCATTCCGTTCGTGTCCGCTGAGGAGCACGCCCAGCTCATCCATCCCTTCCACGATCTCCGCACCGAGGCGCCGGCAGGTGGATTGCAGGACCCACCCCCTCCCTTCCAGTTCCAGCGCGGATAGCATGGCATCGTCACACGGGTGGTATACGAACATCACACTCGGCCGGTACAGAAATTCGTCACCGTCACAAATCGACAGATAATCGGCGATGGAAAAAACCTCGTCATGCGTCACGAGCATGCCCTGAAAACCACCAATCGAAGGCGCCCAGCTCCGTGCAAAGGTGCCTGCCCCAGGGCGCTCCAGATACAACGTACCGGAACCACGACGATGTTCGCGCGCCCGGATCGGCCGGCGTTTCTCAGAAGTGCCGAAGGACAGTTCGACCGGCTGCATCAACTCATCGACGAACCCATCTATCGACCATGTGTTGATGAATTCTCCGTGGCGTTTCGGCCGCTGACTGGCCTGGGTGTCACGCTCCGATATCTGAATCGTGGAAATGCCCAGATCGCGTGCAAGAATTGCCCACTCCTCACGCGTGGCAGGCTTGCCGTTTTCATTGCGAATGGCCTGCTTGAGATGGAGAAGTGCGCGTTTGACAAAGTGCGATACCAGGCCGGGATTCGCACCGTGATCGACGATGGCCGTGGGTGAATCGGGCCCCAACTCCCTTGCAAGTTCGATGACCCTGGCACGGACGGCATAATTCGTGCGATCGGACAGTTCCAGCATGGGATTATCAAAGACGCCGGGCCAGGGTTCGATCGAAGTATCGACGTAGAGCGCACCGCGTTCCGCGCAGAATCGGATTAAATCCACACTCGAAATATCGATCGATAAATTCAGCATGAAATCGCCATCGCGAACGTAGTGTTTGAGGATTGAGCGGTAATTGCCGGGCGTCAGGATGCAGTGGATGAACCGCGTTCCGCAGCGTTCCGCAATTCGCCGGCCTGCTTCGTCGGCGGAAAGAACGACCATACGTTCATAGATCCCCTCGATGTGGCGTCCGATCACCGGCAAAAGCGCCTGGCCAATGCTCCCACAGCCGATCATGATCATACGCCCCGCAAAGCTCGGTGGCATCCGTGACTCCTATCCGGGTGCTCCCATCTCCAACCCCGGTGTGCACGTGGAAATGGGCTGTCTTATATCACGGATGACAATGAAATAGACAAATTTACCGGACCGAGGGGTAGACTCCGACCGTAAACGAGCATCGCCAAACGACGACGGGCGGGTTCTTTCGAAAAATAAGAGTCTGCAGGTAATCGTCAGAAACGGCCGCTCATCCTTCAGCGAATACCGATCCGCTCCGCATTGAAGAACATCGTAAAACCACATGCCCGGCATTCACGGACCAGAAAGTGGAGGGCGCGACTGAAATCAGGTTGCTGCCCGGGAAGAACGAATGGGGCGGTCACCAGATCCGGATGGCTGAAAAACTCGTCCGAGCGGCCGCAAGCCTGACACTCCTTCGCATGATCCGTGATCTGCTTGAACCAATGTGCCAGTTTCTTCTGCTGGTCGGCGGTGAACATTTGAGAGGCTCCTTCTGTCACTACAGGCCCCGGTCGCGAGAAAATCTCTGAACTACCACAAATCTGAGGCACAAGACCGGACAATCGAGATCCTATAGAACGCGCCACTCATAAGGGAAGATTCCCCGTGGCGGCACGCACACTTTTGTCGCGCTTGTACGCTTCGAGCGTTCGTTGTGCGATGCGCCACTGGTGCACTTCGTCGGCGCCATCGGCAAAGCGCGCCCAACGCGCATGCTGAGCCATCATGGCCAGCGGCGTATCGGTCGAATACCCCAGGGCGCCATGTACCTGGATGGCCCGATCGATGATGCGATTGAGTGAATTGGCCACGAAGTGTTTCGCCATCGACACCTCCCCGCGAAAATCCTCCCCACGATCGATCTTGTAGGCAGCGTGCAAAACCATGAGTTTGCACTGGTAGAGTTCCATCGTGGAGTCGGCGATCATCCATTGAATCCCCTGTTTCTCGGACAGCAACGAACCGTGGGCAAACCGTTGCAGAGAACGATCGGCCATCATGTTCAGCGCGACTTCAGCCTGGCCGATCCAACGCATGCAGTGCGCCAGACGGGCCGGACCGAGACGGGCCTGGCCGAGCAAGTGGCCCTGGCCACGTTGCCCCAGCAGATTTTCACGTGGAACGCGCAAATTCTCGATGCGAATCTCGGCGTGATTGTGATGGCCGGACATGGTCGTGATATCACGCACCACAGTCCAGCCCGGTGACGGAAGGTCTACGAGGAAGGCACTGTTGGCGGCCTGGGGGATCTCGGGATCCTCTTCGGTTCGTGCGATCAGGATTGCAAACTTCGCCCCGCTGGCTCCCGAAATGAACCACTTGTGACCATTGATCACCCAGTGATCCCGCTCGAGTACCGCTTTGGTCTGGATGAGGGTCGGATCCGACCCGGCGACCTCCGGCTCAGTCATGGCGAAACACGAACGCGCGTAGCCCTCACAAAGCGGGCGTAGATACTTCTCCTTCTGCTCCGCAGTGGCCCAGTGCAAGAGAGTATGCATATTGCCTTCATCGGGCGCCTGGGCGTTCAGTGCATAGGGTCCGAATCGCGACTTCGCAGCCTCGGCCGAAACGGCGGCCATCGCCACATGCCCCAGTCCCATACCTCCGAAGTCCTTCGGCATGTGCGGCAGCCACAACTCCCAATCTTTTGCCGCAACGCGCATTTCAATGATCGACTGGATCAAGAAACGCCGGTCACCCGTCCGGCCGGCAATGCGAGCCTCGGCGGGAGCAACCACCTCTTCGATGAAGCGGCGCACCTTGAGACGCAATTCCTCAATCTCGGGAGGGAAACTGAAATCGATGGCCATGGCGAAGCCTTTCCGGCGCCCTGCTTACCTGAGGATAGGGTTCAGCGACAGAGGAGATACGGAGCGATGCTCTCCTTGGCTTGCCGGCACCCCTGCGGTAGCTTCAAGCCGTGCGTCACTTCGCCGACGACCTCATCATCCGCATTCGCGCCCTCGGCCACCCCCTCTGCCTCGGTCTGGATCCACATCTAGCGCTGATCCCACCGTTGTTCCGGCGTGGTTCGATGGAGCGGCGTGATCCACAGACGGCTATCGCCGTCGAGGAATTTCTCCGCGCCATTCTCGATCGGTATGCCGGGAAGGTGGCCATCGTGAAGCCACAAAGCGCATTCTTCGAACAGCTTGGATGGCGCGGTGTGCAGGTCCTCGAACACATTGCCGAGCATGCCCGGTCACTCGGATTTCTCGTGCTCCTGGACGCCAAACGTGGCGATATCGACTCGACCGCCGCGGCCTACGCGTCCTACCTGGATCTGGAGAGCGCACTCCCGGTCGACGCCGTCACCGTCAATCCGTACCTTGGACGCGACACCATGGACCCCTTCATCCAGGCGGCACAGGAGCACGGCAGGGGCCTTTTCGTTCTGATCAAGACCAGCAATCCGGGAGCGGCCAACTACCAGGATCTGAACGTCGGTGGAGAACGTCTGTTCGAACGTATCGCTCTGTCCCTGCGGGACGCAACGGAGACTATGTGCGGCCCGCAGACCGGATGGTCATCGCTGGGCGTGGTGGTCGGTGCCACCCAGCCACAGGATGCCCCGCGTGTGCGCGAGATCCTCCCTCACTCTCTCTTCCTCGTGCCCGGCTATGGAGCGCAGGGTGGCGGGGCAACGGCGGCCCTCCGTGGCTTCGTACGAAATTCCGGCGGCTATCTGGAAGGGGGGATCGTCAACTCCTCCCGCGGCGTCTTGTTTCCGGCCGGATCCGACACGAACGATCCAAAGGCCTGGGAGCGGGCCATCGATACAGCACGTCACAAAGCCATCGCTGAGTTGGGCGATGCGGTTTCCTGCTGATCCACGCCGCCGCCGGCGGAACAGGCATGTGACGGTAGAGATCCCAGCGCAGGGAAAAGGACGCGGCCGATCCAACGGGACGGGATAGGATCCCTGGGGATCTCCTGGGCTCATAGGACACCGGGGGACCATGATATCGGGCAGGTGAGCGTTCCCTGGTTGTGCCTGCGGTCACAGCTTGCTACGAAGGCAATCGGAGTAGCCGCCTTTGAGTGAGTCGATCGGTCGCGCCCCTAGGCGCTCACGCAAGCGGGTAAACACGACTACGGCAATCGGTGCCGCCGGTTGTGAGGTGCGGTGTAGGACGGATAACCGTACCGGAGCCCAGGAAACTGGTAGCTCTCATATTAGCGTGGTCGCCTGGCGACCCTGACCTGGAGGCACGAAATGGGCCGTAAATTGTTCGTGGGAAATCTTCCTTTTGACGTGGCAAATCAGGACTTGGAGCAACTGTTCGGCCAGGTCGGGAAGTGCGATTCGGTGTCGGTGATCACCGATCGCATGACGGGGCGCTCGCGCGGATTCGCTTTCGTGGAAATGAGTTCAGACGAGGAAGCGGAGCAGGCAATCCAACAATTCAACGGGTACGACCTTCACGGGCGTGCCATCACCGTCAACGAAGCAAGGGAACGCGAGCAACGTCCGGGCGGCGGCGGCGGTTTCGGCCGTGGCGGCGGTTTCGGCGGCCGTGGCGGGCCGGGTGGCGGTCGCGGTGGCCGTGGCGGCGGCGGTGGTGGTGGTGGCCGCGGTCGCTACTGATTTTCTCTGAACACACAAGAAAGGCGGTCCTTCTGGGACCGCCTTTCTTCCCCGCACCCCCCGGCATCAGCCGCGCACCGGCACGAACCACACCGGACACGGGGCACGATGCAGCACGTCACGTGCGGTATCGTGCGTGAACACACGACGGAAGAAACTCCGTGCGTGTTCCCCCATGACGATGAAGGCGGCGCCGAGGCGCTGACTGACTTCGATGATCCGGGCCGTCGGATCACCCGTCTCGACGTGCTCGTGCACCTGGATCGCAGGAATGTCCTCCGGTGTCGACGCTGCGAGCGCCTCCTGCGCTTTTTCGAGTTGCTGGACGCTCGCGCCACCAGGCAGCACGTGCAGCAGGTGGACCTGCAACGGC
>CAZEWD010000059.1:2731-13404 GCA_964515725.1 uncultured Binatia bacterium (SeqCode) | reverse complement strand
TCTGCCAGCTTCGCCTCGCCGCGCAGTACGCTGTGCTGCACGGGGACCTGCGGCGGAACGTCATTCCCCATGTACTGCGGCAAGTCGTCGATGGACATTTCCGGCCCTGGGGACAGCACCATGGCGCGTTCGACGACATTTTCCAGCTCACGCACGTTCCCGGGCCATGAGTATTGCAGCATCAGGTCGAGGGCCTCGCTGGTAAATCGTTTTCCTGCGATCCCGAGCTCCTTTTGCTTGCGTTCCAGAAAATGGCGAATCAATGGCACGATGTCCTCCCGGCGCTCGCGCAAGGAGGGCAGATGGATCGAAACGACGTTCAAACGGTAATAGAGGTCGGATCGGAAGGAGCCTTCCTTCATGCCCTCGATCAAGTTGCGGTTGGTTGCGGCGATGACCCGCACGTCCACATTGACGGCGGAGCTGCCCCCAACCCGCATGAACTCGCCTTGTTCCAGGACGCGCAGAATCTTTGCCTGAGTACTGGGCTGCATCTCGCCGATTTCGTCGAGAAAGATCGTGCTCTGGTCTGCGTGTTCGAACTGTCCGAGTCGCTTGTTGTGTGCATCGGTGAAGGCGCCGCGCTCGTGGCCGAAGAGCTCACTCTCCAGGAGGTTTTCCGGAATCGCTGCACAGTTGAGGGTCACCAGCGGGCGTGTCGCACGGGGGCTGTGGTAGTGTAGCGCCTTGGCAATGAGTTCCTTTCCGGTGCCGCTTTCGCCCGTAATCAGGACGGTTGTGCGCATGGGGGCCACGGTGGCCACGGTGCGCAGGGCATCCTGCATCTTCGGTGAACGGCCGATGATATTGTCGAAACTGAACTTGACTCCGACCTCGCTGCGCAGGGCCACGACCTCGCGCACCAGGGCAGCCGAATCCACCGCGCGCTCCACCATCAAGATGAGTTCATCGATGTCGAAAGGTTTGGTGACGTAGTCGAAGGCGCCGAGTTTCATTGCCCGCACGGCTGTCTTCACCGTCTTGGTCGCCGTGAGCATGATCACCTGAGGGGCGCTCGATCGTTGCTTGATCTGTTCGAGCGTTTCGAGCCCGTCGATCCCGGGCATCAGGATATCGAGAAGGACGACGTCGAAGGGCTCCTGTTCCAGGAGTTCGAGGGCTACGCTGCCGCTGCTGGCGGCGGCGACCTGATAGTCGTTTTTCAGCACCATCCGCAGCGATTCGCGGACGCTCGGCTCATCATCAACGATCAGTACGCGGCGCTTTTCCATGGCTGACTTCGTATCCTTCATTTCTGGGTAATGAGATGAGGCTCTGTTTGATTCCGTCCCGCACGATGGTCTTCAACTGACCACCGTTCCGCTCGATGAGGGAACGGGCAAACAGGAAGCCGAGAGATTCTGCTCGATCGACCTGCGTTGGATCGTCGAGATATTGGTGCAGTTTGTCGGCAACGGAATGGCGTGCCGCCTCGGTTTCGATGGAAAGAACAGGTGGCAAGGGCCCCGCTCGTACGGTCAGAATGTCGCCCTCTGCCAGATCACGCAGCAGACTACGCAGCAGGCTGTCGATGGCGTAAATGATCTGTTCGCGATCCACGTGTACGACGGTGGAAGGGGGCGGCTGGTAATTGAGTACGATGCCGCGTTCGGTAAGGAGCGCCGCCAATTCGGTCAGACAGGGCGCGAGTAGGGCATTGAGCGTGATGTCGGCCTGTGCCGGCATGTTGAACCGCGTGAACTGCAGCAGGTGTTCGAGCGACCGGTCCATGCGCTCGACAGCCTCCGAGGCAAGTTGCGCGACTTCGTGCCGGCTCGATTCGTCGGCCAGCAGGCGATCCATGTGCTGGCTGATGGTCTTTATGGTGACCATCGGATTCTTGAATTCATGGGCAAGCTCGTTGATGAGGAGTTCCACTCCTGGCAACGGCAGCACGGCGGCTGTACCACTCTGGGCGATTTCCGATTCCATGTGTGTGGTGCCGGCGGATGCAGCGGGTCCGGCCGTCGTGGGATCGCCGTAGCCGAAACGGAGGTCCTCTGCGGCGATCGGCCGCCTCGATACCAATGCCAGAGTGCGTGCCAGGACGGCCTCCAACTCCGCCAGATTGCCGAACCAGAGATAATGGGTGAGTCGGTGCAGAGCCTCGGGCGTAAAGCTTGCCTCGGGCACTTTCAAACGCCTGCTGATCCTGTGTGCCATGCTCTGAGCGATTGCCGGAATATCTTCCGGGCGCTCTCGCAAGGCAGACAACCAGATGGGGAACACGGTAAGTTGGTGCAGAAGATCAACGTCGATCCTGCCGGACGAGGTGATCTCTTCGACCGTAAGAGTCGAGAGACACAACAACCGGATGGGGCGCAGATCGGGTCCGCAGCGCACACCCTCCGATGCCAGAAGATCGAGCAGGAATTGTTGTCCCTTTCGACTCAGCCGTTCGATGTCGTTTATCACCAGGCTGAGCGGGTTCGTGCCGCTTCTGAGATGCTGGTGCAACTCAGTGGTGCACTCCGAAGCAGTAACCGAGAGAAGATCCGAGTAACCCGACCGTGCATGGATCTCGCGTGCGGCATGGAGCTTTCCGCTCCCCGGCTCACCGTGGATCAGGACAGGAAAATTCGTTTGCGCTGCGATGGCGGCGACATGGGCCGTTTCTCTCTGGAGAAAGGGCGGTGCGAGCGGATCGATTGCAGGGTCCCGGATGGAACTGCGACTCCCGGCCAACAATCGTTCTGCTTCTTCGCGTAGCGCGCTTGCAGAGAAGGAACGGGGCAACCCGGCCTGTTGCGGGGTGCGCCAAATGGCCTTGCCCTTACAAAGCCATAGGATAGGAACGCCCGCTGGGAAGTGCGTGAGAGATGGAGTCGGAATCGTGAGTTCTTCAACGATGATCAGGTCCGGGACAAAAGAAGAGGGGTTCCGGCGCAGCCAATCCTCGGGGGCAAACCCCCGCACCTCGCAATCGGGTAAGAGGATTGCGATCGTCTCGCGAATGCTTGCCGAGCTATCGATGACGCTGACGCACGGGCGCGCCACTCAACATCCTCCTTCTACCGACCCTGCGCCACACCGCTTCGAAATGGGACGTTGTTCTGTTCAACTAGATCGTCATGCCGCTTGAAGTCAACCCGAATCCCGATTCCACACGGAATCCGGAACGTTCTTTACCAGAATCGATCGCTGCTGAAGATGACTCGATGCGAACGGTGTAGCGAGGACAGCTTCCCCGCGCCGAGGAACGATGGGTATTTGCCGGCATACCCTTTTTTCTGACGCGGCGCAGGATTCTCAATCACGCAGATCAGATCCATGCTTCGTCCGGCTTTCAGAAGACTGGCCTCCTGTTCAGGCGCCCGCGCAGGCGAATGCGTCGCCTGCGATCTGCTGCCAAGATCGAATAGATGTGCGCATGTTCCCGCGCATACTCGGCGGCTGTGCTGCCCACATTGCCGATGATCGCAATGTTGCCCTCCGGTAGGCCTTCATTTTCGATCAGTGCCTGCCGTGTTTCGACGGACGACACGATGAAACGGTCCGCCCATTTGCGGGTCCACCACTCCAACCGCGATGGGTTGTGGGCGTTATCCAGGCGATTGGAGGCGCAGGCGAGAATCACTGCCGGCCGGTTGCGTGTGAGACGAGCTGAAATTCGTGTGACCAGATTGGCTGCCCCACCCAGGGCGTGCACGACATCGATATTTCGAATCCGCAACTGTTGAGCCAGGGAGATCGCACAGCGGAGAAAGTCGCCGGTTTTCGGATCGGCCGGCAGGGGGGCGCCCACGGGAATCGATCTGCCACGGTTCCCCGTGGTGTTCGACCTGTCGATGGAGCAGAAGAAAGGGCTGAACGTACGGCGGCCGATACGGCCGGCGATGGCTCGCGCCGCGTGCTCGTCTTCTTCGGGAAAAACAAAAAGGATCCTGTAGGGACGGGCTGTTCTTCCCGCCTGTTTTACTGGTTTCGGGGCGCCCTGAGCCTCGGCAGCAACGGATGAATGTTGCAGCGCGGCATCTGCCCTGGGTGGCGCGCCTTGCATGTCTCGATCTCCCCTCCGTCCCCGCGACTCGTTTCTACATGACACTGTCGCCAGCCGTATGCTCGAATATCCCTGAGCCGGGGAAGAAAGCAAGATTCACCGGCGCGCAGAAATCCCTCGTGTCGGGGATGCGCCAGACGGTGTAATGTTTCCAGTGCCCTCGACGGAGGGGAAACCGGCTGATACGAAGCCGGGGTTCATTCTGAGGCACGCCTTTGATTCCCCAGGAAATCACCCGCCAGTTGAAGTACGTCCGGGTATCGGATCGCGATCTTTCATTGGCTCGATTCCCCGACTTTCTGATTGTGGGACCACAGCGGACCGGAACCACCTGGTTGCATGCTCAACTGCGCTTTCATCCGCAGATCTTTCTGTCCGAACCGAAGGAGATTTTCTACTTCAGCCGTCTGAAGACGCCGGAGAACCCGAAGTTCGAGTCGGCAGAACTCGCCTGGTATTTGCAGTTCTTTCGAGATCGGTTGTGGTGGCGTGTGGCGAAGACCGCCACCTGTCTGTGGCGGTATCGTGACCTGTACCGGCCGCGAATGCGGGGCGAAGCAACTGCAAGTTATGCTGCGATTGACGAAGATGTGATCCGAGAGATCGTGCTTCTCAATCCAGAAATCCGCGTGATTCTGATGATCCGTGATCCCATCGATCGGGCGTGGTCCCATGCCAAGAAGGATCTCGTGCGAAACCGCAAACGGAAGATGGAGGACGTCGGTTCATCCGAGTTCAAGAAATTCTTTGCGGACAATTATCAGTTGAGGTGTGCCCGTTACGTCGAAAACATCGACCGGTGGGGACGCAATCTGCGTCCTGGGCACCTCTTCGTCGGTCTCTTCGATGATATTGCGTTACAGCCGGAGGAGTTGCTGTTGGCGGTGATGCGTTTTCTCGGGGTTCGCAGCGAGATCCGATACATTCCACCGGATGTCCGTGCCACCGTGAATCCTACTGGCGAATCGCGTATCCCCGAAGAGTATCGTGCCCATCTATCGGAATTATTCCGTATCGAGATAGAGCAATTGCGCCGGCGGTTCGATCTTAGCTGGCCACGCTCTGCCAATTCCACGGTGCACAGCTTCGTCTACGAATGACGGTACGGGCACCGGGGCCCTCGTGGAGCCCCGGTGCAGGTGGTCACGGGCAGATCAGGGGTGCGACCGGGCAACCGGAGAGCCCCGCGTTCACTGCGATGACGATTTCTTCGACGGTGATCTGTCCGTCTCGATTGAGATCACCATGAACGCAACGCGAAAGCGGTTGCGCCTCGATAGAGATGTTCACCATGGTGATGAGCTCCTCGATGGTCGTCTGGCCATCGAGATTGCAGTCGCCGGGACAGGTGTTCGGGGTCGGAGTGATGGTGGCTGTTGCTGTTGCCGTGAGTGAAGCTGCCGGAGTCTGTGTGACCGTGGCGGTTTCCGTTGCTGTTTCACTCGGTGTGGCGGACGGCGATTCTGTCTGTGTGGGGGTAGGCGATGGCGTCGCCGTTTCCGTGTCCTCCGGCGTTGCGGTGTCCGTCGGTACCGGTGTCACGGTGACTGTTTCGGTCGCGGTGGGCGAGGCGGTTTCGGTGGCCGTGGCAGTCGCGGAGATCGTCGGGGTGGGTGTCTCTGTCCTGGTTTCTGTTGGAGTGGGAGTCTCCGTCAGAGTCTCGGTCGGAGTTGCCGTTTCAGTCGGAGTCTCAGTCGGGGCGGGAGTCTCGGTGGCGGTCTCCGTCGGCGTTTCGGTGGCCGTAGGGGTTTCCGTGTGAGTTGAAGTCGCTGTCGGTGTCTCGGTCGGGGTTCCGGTTTCCGTTGGAGTCCCGGTCTCCGTCGGCGTTTCGGTTACGGTTGGGGTTGCTGTTTCCGTCGGAGTGTCTGTTGGTGTTTCACTGGGAGTGGGGGTTCCCGTCTCTGTCGGCGTTTCGGTCGGTGTTTCCGTTGGTGTCTCGGTCGGAGTCTCCGTCGGCGTCGCGCTCGGGATGGGGGTCTCGGTTTCAGTTGGTGTGGCCGTTGGGGTCTCCGATGGTGTTTCCGTCGGCGTCTCCGTATGCGTTTCGGTTGGAGCCGGGGTTTCGGTTTCGGTCGGTGTCTCGGTCGGAGTTGGGGTTTCGGTCTCTGTCGGCGTTTCGGTTGGCGTCGAGGTTTCGGTTGCTGTCTCGGTTGCCGTCTCGGTTGCGGTGGAAGACGCCGTAGCCGTGGCTGTCTCGGTCGGCGTTTCGGTTGCGGTGAAAGAGGCCGTGGCGGTCGGCGTCTCGGTCGGTGTATCCGAAGGAGTTGCCGTGACGGTGGCCGTTTCGCTCGGTGTCGCGGTGGACGTTTCCGTAGCGGTAAGAGTCGGCGTAAGAGTCGGAGATTGCGTAGCTGTTTCGGTAGGTGTCTCCGTAGCTGTCTCGGTCGGAGTGATTGTGCTTGTCTCTGTCGGTGTCGGGGTGATCGTGGCCGTATGGGTCACCGACGGTGTCGGCGTTTTCGTGCTGGTCGAGGTTGGGCTGTAGGTTGCCGTTGCCGTCGCCGTTTCGGTCTCCGTCGGGGTCGGAGTCTCAACCGGTACCTCCACACGGAGGATCTTCTGGCGATAATAGGCGGTTACCCACAGGTTGTTGTCCGGACCCGTAACGATGCCACGTGGTCCGGATAATGCGTTTGGCAGAGGATATTCGGTGACGGTGTGCGGCGCGTTGACCAGCACCCGGCCCAACTTGTTCACGCCGGTCAGTGTAAACCACATGTTACCGTCGGGACCGGTCGTGATGGCGAGCGGCTGGCTGCCCGAAACCGTCAACAAGTTGTATTCGGCGATCGATGACGGAGAAAATGGGTCGAGGCGGCCGACTTTGTTGGCTTCGAGAAACCAGATACGGCCGTCCGGTCCAGCGGTAATGCCGCTCGGTCCTGAATTGGGAGTGGGAATGTCAAATTCGGTGATCGTGTACGGCGCCCCGGGTAGAATCCTACCGATGCGATTCCCAGCCTTTTCGGTGAACCAGAGGTTCCCATCTGGCCCTTGGGTAATATAGGCGGGTTTGCTCCCTGCACGGGGGAGTGGGATCTCGATGATTGTGTGGGGTGGGGCCGATTGGATACGTCCGATTTTATTGCCGTTCTGCTCGGTGAACCAGAGGTTGTCGTCAGGGCCGGCCGTGATATCGAGTGCTCCGCTCGCAGCGGTTGGAATGGCGAACTCCGTGACGCTGCCTGCCGGTGTGACACGGGCGATCTTGTTGGCGCCCTGCTCGATGAACCAGATGTTGCCGTCGGGTCCCGTTGTAATCGCCCCCGGACTCGATTGGGCGGTCGGAATACCCAATTCCGTGAGGACGCCGCCGGTCGTGTAGTGCCCGATCTTGTGGCCAGTCAGTTCGGTGAACCACAGTTTGTCGTCGGGACCGACCGTGATCTGATACGGACCGCTGGCCGGCGGAAGATCGAACTCCGTGACTTCGAGTTGTCCGAATGCGGAGTGTGCTGTCGATACGGCCGCAAAAAGAAAGATGGCCACATTTCTTGTCGACTGGAGAACAGATCTCCAGATCGCCCCCCCGATCTCTCGATCAAAGCCTCGCATAGCGACTGTCGCGTAGCCTGCATGAATCTTCAGGTCAACCCGAAATTCCATGGTGACAGACACTGCGACACCCGTTGTCAATGACGACAAGGGGGACCGCGGTGTGGTGGACGAGGGGACGCACCCACGGTTCTTCCTCCCTGGAGATGTGGCACGCCGATCGAAGGTATCGGTAGAGCGGAACGGGGTCCGGCGATGGGTTCCGTTGACTTGCCTCGTGCCTGGGCAGTGCGATACCACACCTGGAATGGAAATGAAGAGTTCCGGTTCCCCATCGGGGGCCGTAAAGGCCCTCCGTCCGAGGAGTACGACGGGGCGGGTGCGGTCTCTACGTAAACTCGTCGACGAAGCCATGGAGTTGGAGCGGCTCACGATGCAACTCTACTGCATGTTCGAGAACCGATTTTGTGAGCCTGAGGAACTACGGACTTTCTGGCTCGACATGGCACTGCACGAATCGCGGCATTTCGGGGCATTGGCTCTGATTGCCTGCCTGTTGGATTGTGCCTCCCGGCGCGAGCTGGCGGTCGATCCCAAGCTGACGATGAGTCACATCCGACGCCTCCACCGGTTGTTGGTGAAAGCCTGTACGGAAGCGTCTCGTGGCATCTCTTTAGACCGCGCCTTCGAGATCGCCCTGCAGGTGGAAGGTTCCGAGATCGAGGACGTCGCCCTCGAACTCCTGTGTGTCTTGCAGGGGGAGGCCGAACGGGGTCGGGCCGTAAAGCTCCTCATTCATGATCTGGGTGATCTCAGCTACATGATCGAGAAGTATTCCGCAGACCCCCGGCTGCTTGAACTTGCGGACGCACTCCTCGAGCAACGTGTGGGTCGATTGCGTATCACGGTCCAGCCCGAGTCTGTCCGCCGAGACCGGAAGAAGTAGGGAAGTTTTTTTCGGACTGCTGGGTCCTCCACAAAGAGTGCCGATCGTGATACGTGTGCCATATGCGGTGGACGGGTGCGGTAGTGGTTGCGGGGACTCTATGTGTTGCGCTGCGCCTTTCGGCAGGGATGCTTCCGGCAACGCTATTGTTCGATGCGGTTTCCGGGCATGTTCTGCAAGCGCAGGATCCAGATCGGATCTGTGAGGCAGGCGCGCTTTATCAGATGATGGTGGTCCTGCTGACTCTCGAGCAGGCAGACCTTGGTTCACTTCGGCTGGATGTGCCGATTACGATCAGCGCATCGGTGGCCAAGCCGGCGGAGAAACAGGCCAGGAAAAGGACTGCGACACGAAATGGTTTTCTGCCCCTGCAGCAGAACCGGACCTATTTGTTGAGCGATCTTCTCAAAGCGGTCCTCGTCACCGGAAGTGATGAGGCTGCCCTCGCCGTGGCGGAGGCGATCAGTGGGTCAGCCGAAAACGCACTGGAGGCGATGAACGAACGGGCATCCCGACTGGGTCTGGCGTCGACCCGGTTCGAGACACTGGATTCCCATCCTCGGGCGGGGTGCAACGTGACAACCGCTCGAGACACGGCGCGACTTGCCCATGTCGTGCTGGGGCATCGTCTCGTGACTGAATGGGCATCTCTCAGTGGTATACCCTTCGATGATGGCAGCGTGTTGTTGCGTAATGTGAATCCGCTGGTGGGGAGAATTCCCGGGGTCGATGGGCTGCTCCTGGGTGATCGCGCGCTACAAACTGGCCGAGATGCTGCTTTTGACGCCGTGATTTCCGCCTCACGTGGAAGTTTGCGATTGGGCGCCATCGTGCTGGGTGAGACGAAGAGCGAGAATCGTTTTCGCACTGCGGTCGATCTTCTGGAATGGGGCTTTGCCCACTATGAGCAGGTTGATGTGATCAAGGAGGGGGAGCGATTGAACTTTGCGGTGGATGTCGACGGCAGCGCCGGCAACGTTGTGCATCCGGTTGCAGCGGCGACGGCAAGCCTCCTGCGACGGAAGGGTGTGGAGAGCACTTTCGAAGTGCGATATCAACTTCCGAGCAGCGTCACTGCGCCCATCGATCACGGTCAACCGATGGGGGAGGTCATTGTGGAGGAGGGCGGGCAGATTCTGGCAGTAGTGCCAGCCATCAGTCCTGTTTCCGTGCCCTTGGCGGCGGGGGTGATAACCGCTTCGTCGAACTAATCAGGGGGAACCCTCTTCGTTCAGATCCTCGTCTTCGGCTTCGAGTTGGTTCTTGGCAAATTCGCTGACATCCTCGTCGGGATCGAGTGCTGCCTTTTCCAGAAACGGCCTTGCCGCAGGTCCGGCGGCATCGACCAGGACTTCGAGTGCTTCGTAACGATTTTCAGCCGAAGGATCGTTGAGCGCGGCGTTTCCCAGCACGTCGACCGGAACGTCGCCGGTAACATCGGCCAGTGACTGGATCGCTGCGAGTCGAACCTCTTCATCCTCGTCCCGCAGAGCTTCGGCGAGGATGGGGATCGCCTGTGGATCGTCCGACGCACCGAGCAGCGTTACGGCGGCAAGGCGCCTCTCGGGGTCGGTTTCGTGGAGCGCCATCTGTCTGAGGCTTGGGATATCGTCGGGATCATCGTCAAACGGGATCTCGTGTGGTGACGCAGACTCCACCATCTCACGGTTTGCTGAATTCGATGCCGGCCGGGGGCGGATCCGGTTTGTGTCGGCAGTGACGCCGGTGCCGGCGGGAACTTGCATTGTGCCACCCGCCGAGTCTGCCCCCGGTGCCGTCTGGGATCGTTCGTGCAGTTCCCGTAACCGGCTCAATCGATCGGCACGGGCTGCTGCTCCGGCCGGTTCCGTCTGCCGTTCGATGACCCGAGCCGCTGGCTCGGGAGCGCCCGCATCTCGCAAGTACAGGATCGTGGCGAGAAGGATTACGAATCCCGCCGTAATCGCGAGAACGAAGGGGCGACGAGAACGAGAATTGTCCTTCGACACGACGCGTACCTTAGCAAGACCCGACATGGGAGAAAAGACGAATATCGCGGCTTTCTATTCGCCCCCTCGTGGTTGCATGTGTTGCCGGGCTTTCATAAAGGTCACCGATCGAAAGAGATCCGGCTTGAGCTTGCTCCTACGTGTTGCTGCTGGGCTGTTGGTGGCCTGGACTGTCCTGCTGACGATCCTTCGCGGGGTGTGGGCAGAAGAGGGCGTGGCTTGGTCCATTGTGGCATTTCTGGCG
>CAZEWD010000059.1:1140-2721 GCA_964515725.1 uncultured Binatia bacterium (SeqCode) | reverse complement strand
GCCTCTGGTTTTGCTGTGGCTCTGTTGTTTCTGTACGCGGCTCGGAAATCGGAGCATCAACGCTTTACGATTCAGGTCGCGATGCTGGTCATGGCGCTACGGACAGCCAACGATCTGTTCGGAATCCTGGTTTTACCTCCGATTCTTGCATTGATCGTCCTTGCCGATCTGGTGCTCAGCGTTGGTCTTCTCGTTGCCATCTTGCGAGAGCTACCGCATTTTTTGGAATCCGAGAGAGGGTCTCGCCCATCGGCCTGATTGACGATTGCCGAATGCCGATCTTCAAGTTGCCGGATCGAAGAGTCCCCTGAGTCCGGTTGGCGCGTGGGGTCCCAGGATGAGTTGTTCCAGGATCCCGATCCCGTGTTTTTCCCCGCAGCGAGCACTACAGATGGCCTGGATGTGGAGATGCATGGGCGCCGTTGGATCGAGATCCGAGAGCTTCCAGCGTTCGCTGACTACCGCACTCTCTCCCACAAACATGCCGTGCCCCCATGTGGGATGCCCATAACCAAGTCCGTTCATGTAGAAGTTGTAGAGAGGCGTCAGTTCGATTCGCAGAGGGTCGGCTTGATCCGTGCCGAGGGTGAGTGATGCTGCGCGGGCATGGCGTGTTCCCGACTGCATTTCGAGATGGTAATCGACCGCAACGGTGGATTCCGCCTCTCCAGGGTTCAGGACACTGGGCTGTTTCACCCACATTCCTGCCGTGTGCCAGCGCGTTCCATCCGCCTCCTCGTTCACGTCGAAGTGAGTACAGAGGTTCTCGAAATTCATGGGCGCCCACAGCCAGAAAAATTGCATCGGCATGGAGGGTATCCCCGCTTCGCGTTCCCCTACGGGACGCACGCCCCATGACCGGTCCCGGCTGCCCCAATATTGGCCGGGTTCCATGCGGAAGGTGCGTCCATCGATCGTCAGGGTCCCACTCCATTCCCCATGTTGCGTGAGTCGCGTGTAATCCATCCAGACTCTTGCATCGGTACGCCGGAAAAATCGGGGTTCTTCGAGGACGTTCGCTCGCGCGTGGAATTCGAGATCTGCACTGATCCCCTGATCGTTGGGATCGACCGAGAGTTTCAGGTGGCGCATCGGTTGGATCACCTCGACCCGGATTGGTCCCACTTCGGTTTCCATCCGTTCCAGCGGTGCCCGGCGCGAAGCTCGGAGAACATACTGGACACCGTCGAGTACGACATTAAACGCTGCATCCATGATCTGGCGATTCGGATAGAGGCCCAGAGCTGCCGCGAAGTACAGGGATCCGTCCCGCGCATACCCGTTGAAGAAATAGCGGTCGTAGAAGTTGCGATCGCTGGTGGCCGTGTGTGCGATTGGTTCGGAAGTCTGGTGGATGAGGTAATCATCTGCTTTGGTCAGCATTACTTCTCCTCTGGGTCGAGACGCATCCCGCCGTTCCTATGGTCGGCCTGGAATTTCAGATATCGATGTAGGCTTGCCCATATCGATCTGTTGTCTTGTCGCATGCCATGCGAAGTCCAGGTGGACGCAAGTCGGTTTTCGCAGGGACCGCCACCCCGGCCGCATTCAGCCAGCAGGTCCACCTCAGAATTTCCACCG
>CAZEWD010000059.1:0-1130 GCA_964515725.1 uncultured Binatia bacterium (SeqCode) | reverse complement strand
CGTGTCACCTGGTGTTTTGCGACCACACCGCCGGTTGTGATCGTCTCCAGGATGTTCCTGGCTCCACATTTCGGGCACGGAAAAAATCGCTCGTCGCCGTCGCGTTGTGCCATCCACGCCAGATCGAGGTAGAGCACGTTCTCGCCGTCAACTTCGTACGGAAGCAACCCGCGGCACTTCGGGTTGAGGCACCGCAGGACCTGGATTTCCACTGTTCTCTTTGGCTTCGGCGGGGCAATCGTGTTCATGCACAGCGCCGTCTACACGTTTGCCGGCAATCAGTCCACGCAGAAGAGGCGGCTTGGTCCGCATTTGGCGCAGTCACATTGGGGTGGCGTGGAAAGTCGTCTTGACAACGAAGGCACAGTCTCCCAATTATACGCCGGCTCTGGCAAACAGGGGTTTGGAGATCAGTCCGTCGAAGGCGGCGCAAAGACAACACCGGATAGTGGTTTCGTGGTGTTGGATGAGGTTTGGATGAAGCGCTCATTGATTTGTGCGGGTGGTATTTTTATCTGGCTATTGGGGTGTCCGGCATTCGGTGAGACGACGATTTCGTTTGCGCGACTGCAGGCTGAACCCAATGTCGAGGGGAGTCCGCTTGCAATGGCCGCGGGGGATGTGGATGGCGATGGCCTGGTGGACCTGGTTGTGACTCGTACGGACCTCGACGAGGTTGCCATCCTGTTCGGGAACGGAGACGGGTCATTTTTGGAGCCGCCGTCCGTCTACGATATGGATCCGGCACAAAATCCCCGATCTCTTCTGCTCGCTGATTTCAACGGAGACCGGCATCTGGATATCATCACCGCAAATGAGTTGTCGGATAACGTTACCGTGATGCTGAACGATGGGACGGGCGTTTTCAGCCCTCCAGTCGAGAGTCCGGTTGGAAGTTTTCCCGCAGAAGTCGCGGTGGGGGACTTCGATCGGGATGGCAAGCTCGATGTCGCAACCGCCAGCCAGGAGGACGACACCGTGACCATCTTGCTTGGGAATGGCGACGGAACATTCAAGGAGGGTACGGCCATCCCCGTAGGGGCGGAGCCGTCCTCTCTGGTGGCGGTAGACCTCGATGGCGATGGATTCATCGATCTCGTAGTCACCAATGCGTCGGGTGGTGTCGATTC
>CAZEWD010000058.1:12459-13440 GCA_964515725.1 uncultured Binatia bacterium (SeqCode) | reverse complement strand
GACGCCGGTGATGTAGTAATCGTTCCTCGCAAGCTTCAATGAGGCCGCGACTTATCAGTCGCGGATATACAGCAACACAAAATTTTTTATCAGGAGGGTGAGATGCTTCAATGAGGCCGCGACTTATCAGTCGCGGATATACGAAGCGATAGCCGGGAAATACCCGGCTATCGCCGCGCTTCAATGAGGCCGCGACTTATCAGTCGCGGATATGTAGGTCGAGCACGACGCCATGCTCGTGTTCATATTCGCTTCAATGAGGCCGCGACTTATCAGTCGCGGATATTTTCTCGATCGGCTCAAGAAAGCGACGGCGAAACTGCTTCAATGAGGCCGCGACTTATCAGTCGCGGATATTTCTACCAGCGCTGGGAGAGACGCTACGTCACGTTGTAGCTTCAATGAGGCCGCGACTTATCAGTCGCGGATATCAGATTCCCGCGTCGACTAGGTGGCATCGCTGCAAAGCTTCAATGAGGCCGCGACTTATCAGTCGCGGATATAACACGATCAACTAGACCATGCACATCCGTTCACCGCTTCAATGAGGCCGCGACTTATCAGTCGCGGATATTTGGAGGGTGAGATGAAGAGACAGAGACCTGTGAAGCTTCAATGAGGCCGCGACTTATCAGTCGCGGATATTTGTCAAGCGGGCACCTTCGCCAAGCGGGCACCTTCGCGCTTCAATGAGGCCGCGACTTATCAGTCGCGGATATACGCTGCTCGGACGTGGCGTACTATCGCGGTGTGATGCTTCAATGAGGCCGCGACTTATCAGTCGCGGATATCACTGGTCGGATATGGGGTGACAGTGTACGGGGCGGCGGCTTCAATGAGGCCGCGACTTATCAGTCGCGGATATTCTCCATGGTCGGGGGCGAACCATGTTTCTGGATGCCGCTTCAATGAGGCCGCGACTTATCAGTCGCGGATATTCCGGCAACCGTCTGCTCGACGCTTCCTGAAGGGTGCGCTTCA
>CAZEWD010000058.1:4509-12449 GCA_964515725.1 uncultured Binatia bacterium (SeqCode) | reverse complement strand
GAATCGAAGAAGCTTCAATGAGGCCGCGACTTATCAGTCGCGGATATCGCCTTTGCCTGCCTGTCGTTCAGTCCGACCACCTGGCGCTTCAATGAGGCCGCGACTTATCAGTCGCGGATATGGTCTTTTTCTAAGTACTGGATTTTCAATGACCCTGGCATGCTTTTGCGAGTGGTTCCCGGATTTCCTCTGGCCGTTCCCCTACCCCAATGGTTCAGCCAGAGCAACTCTCCGAGTTCATTGCGTTTTTCCGTTGCGAGCGACCCCCGCTCGTTTGCGGTCACCTCGCCGCTCGCAACGCCCCTATGCGAATCATCTCGTTTCAAATCCCTGGTAGCGTATCAATTCACCGGAGATCACACGCGCCAGAAGGCGCGCCTGGATCTCGAGAATGCGCCGGTAACTCACCCGATAGCCGAAGAGCGGGTGGGTCACGAGAGTGTCCATCCGTTGCTCGTAGGCTCGGATGAATGCCTTCCGTCCTGCCGGTGTGAGCGACACTGCCGGACCGGCTCGCAGAAAATCCTTCTGATTCACCATTCGGGTGTTGATTGCCGAAAGCACCACCGAGTCGGCAATCAGGGGCCGGAAGCCTTCCATCAGATCGAGGGACAACGCAGGCCGGCCGAACCGCGGTTGATGGTAGAAGCCCATATAAGGATCGAACCCGATGGCATGACACACGATCGTCAGGTCTTTCGCCAGAAGGGCATAGCCGAAGGACAGCAGCGCGTTCACCGGATCGCGTGGTGGTCGCCGATTGCGCGTCTTGAAATCGAAGTTCAAGGGACTCTCCTCGATCTCCTCTGCCTTGATCATTCCACCGAAGTGTTCGAAGTAGAGACGCGCAGCGTTGCCCTCCATTCCCAGCAATTCCGCCATGTTCTCCACCTCGGCCACCCGTGAGGCGATGTGCCGCAGCTCCTTCAAAACGACTGCAGGCGGCTCCACGTGATTGCGTTGCAGGAGGGTACGCTGGTTGCGTATCTTCGTGGCAACGATCGACTTCGCCAGCGCCAGGGAAAACGCGGCATTCCCCGCACGACGGAACTGCTCCTGGCGCAGAAAGACGTTTTTCAGCACGATGCCCTGTGTCTGGCCATAGAACCAGCCGCCGTAGGAGAAATGCGAGATCGGTTTTTCCGCCCAGCAAAGGGCCTGCAGTGCCGGGGCGGTCAGAGTCACGTTCCCGAAGAGATTGACCTGGGAGATTTCATTGATGCGCGCCTCCTGCACCTTCTTCTCCCGCGCGGAACGGATCTGCAGCACCTCACCGCTCTTGCCGACCGTCAGTCCATGGCCCGTGACATAGAGCGGACGTAAGTCGTCACGCGCCGGCACCAAACGGCGGATTTCCCGCTCGACCGGCTCATCGCACGGCTCCAGAAGGTTTGGCTCCTCTTCCAGTTCACCCAGGAGCCAGAGTTGGCGCGTACGTTCCACCACCTGAGGGGTTGCCGCCGTCAGAGTCGTCTCGTCCGGCAGGCAGATGGACACCAGGGAGCAACGCGGGCACTTCGGGCTGTCGACGAGCGGTGGCGGAATCCTCCCGCGACGCGCCGTACGTACCGCCGCCTGGAGCTGTTGTTCGAAATCACGGACGGCAGCCTCCGTGATCGCAACCCGCACACGTTGCCGCGTTTTGTTGTAGTAGAGGACAGCCTCGTCACAGCGATACCCATTGTCACGCAGGACCATCGCCTGCGCGATCACCTGGACGACGTCCGGGGGCCAGGGCTCGGGACCTTCCGCTCCCTCTTTCGGAGCACCGCGCTTGTAATCAACAGGCGAGACTCTGCCGTCGCGGCTCTCCACCAGATCGATTCGCGCAATGAGCTTGTAGCGCTCGCTGCTCAGTTCAACGGAGCGGGCACGGCAGCCCTCCTCCCCCAACTCCTCCGCTGGCGGTAACTCATCCGCTTTTCTCTCCAGCTTCTCGTGGCGCAGACTTCCTTCGACGGTGTCGCTGCTGTGTGCAAAAACGCCTTCGACCCACTCATAAAAGAAGAGCCGTGGGCAATAGACGAATTCGTTCAACATACGGGCCGGAAGATAATCGGGTAGATCCACCGTACGGTCGCGAGCGCGCAGGGGTCTCGCCGAAGGGGCTGGCGCAAGGTTCGGCTTGGGTTGCATGGTCTCCTCCAGGATCAATCTTCGCCATCGATGACGATGCACGGTGCATCGATCGGCGCGTAAGCACGGCCAAGAGCCGTGATGACACGATCACCACGGCCCTCGCTCGGGCCGAGATTCACGAACAACACCTGATCGTCGTGATGGTTGATGATTTCACTCAGGGCATGACGGCAGCGCACCAGATCGGTCTGCGTGAACCGGCACTCGAAAATCGAATACTGGAGATGGTCGCCGAAATCGCGCATCGTCCTGAACACGGCACGCAGGCGCTTGTCGTCGCTGATGTCGTAACAGACGAGAAACGTGTTCCGCATGATGGAAACGGCCGAAGCAAGTCTCCGGCCAGACTCGATCGTCTGTATTCGACGCTTGTAGCGAGGGGTGCCGCGCGGAGGCGTACAGATTTGAACAGAAAGACACGACGATTCTGTACAGTTCCATCGAGCCGGCGGACTGTGGACGACACAATGGCCACTCTGAAATCACTTCAGTGCCGGACGGGGTCCACCACATCGAAAATGAGAAACTGCACAAAAACCAGCGTAGCCGTATTCATTTTTGTACGATCGGACACCGTTGTTCCGGACCGGTGAGCGATGCAGTGAAGATCCGGGGACCCTCCATCGGGCCACCTGAACAGACGGAGGCCCCAACAGAAGTTGCTTCACCGGGCGGAGGACAAAGGAAACCGTTTCTACACGGTCAGCGGTTGACGACCTGCGTGGCGGGGCTCTTGCACTTTCTCATGCCTCTGGCGTATCCGTACCCGTGTGCGTCTTCCGGTTCACCCATTCAACGATCAACACCTGCAGGAATGGCCCGATCGTAACGGCGGTCGGCACACAGGGGAACGGCTGCAGCAAACTTCCGGGGCTGAGTGGAGCGGCGTTCACGGAAGGATCGTTTCGGCGAGGAGGTGTGTGGCGTGAGCAGCACTCCGAGCACCTTCCCCGAATGGTTCGGACGTCTGGGCACGGACCCTGGAGATCCTCCCATCCATCCCAGAGAATGGCAGGAGGACCTCGCCCGGGAAGAGTCCCCCCGCTCCCTCCTGATCCGTATTCCGACCGGTTACGGAAAGACTCTCGGTGTCCTGGCCGCGTGGCTCTACCACCGGGTGGAACGAAACGACGATCGCTGGCCACGACGTCTCGTCTGGGTGCTGCCGACCCGTGTCCTGGTCGAACAGACGGTGGACGAGATTCGGAAATGTATCGGACGGCTGGGACTCCTCTGGCAGGCCGGGAGTGAACATCAGGAAAAGATCGGTGTGCATCTCCTGATGGGCGGCGCCGATTCTGGAGGGGAATGGAATCTTTATCCCGAAGAGAACGCCGTCTTCGTCGCAACACAGGATATGGCCCTCTCTCGAGCGCTCAATCGGGGCTATGCGGCACCTCGTGCACGCTGGCCGCAGGAGTTCGGTCTGCTCAGCCAGGATGCTCTGTGGGTCTTCGATGAGGTGCAGCTCATGGACGTCGGGCTTGCGACGAGCGCCCAACTGCAGGCGTTCTTCGATGACGATGCGAGCCGGTGGTTCAGACCACGAATCAGTTGGTGGATGAGCGCAACGCTCCAGCCCGACTGGTTGCACAGCGTGGACACAAAGGCACGCCACGGAGAATGGATCAGAAACCCGAGGAGCCTTCCGTTGGATGCGTTGGGTTCCGGGCTGGCAGCAATCCGCAAGACCCTCGATACCACCGAGATCCCCGCAGCGGATCACAAGTCCTTCGCGACGGTCATCGCGGACGTCCACGGGAAGTCACCTGCCGAGGGGGAATACGGGCGGATCACGCTGGTGGTCTGCAACACGGTGGAGCGTGCGACCGCCACGTTCGATGCGCTCAGGAAACAATGTGACCCGAGGCAGGAGTTGCGACTCGTACACAGCCGTTTTCGTCCAGCCGACCGTGCCGTCTGGACAAAGGAGTTTCTGGGCCGAGGTAGCTGTAAGGAAGGGGTGGACCGCATCATCGTTGCAACGCAAGTCGTCGAGGCGGGGGTGGACATGAGCGCGACGACGCTCATCACCGAATTGGCGCCCTGGTCGAGTCTGGTGCAGCGTTTCGGTCGCTGTGCGCGGTACGGAGGCTCAGGGACCGTGCTCGTGGTGGATCGTGGCCGCGATGAGAAGGTCGCCTTGCCGTACTCGTGCGAGGATCTGGAGGCAGCAAAAGAGGCACTCGATGCCTTCCGAGCGGATGACAAGGATGCCAGCATCGCCAGCATCGAGACTTTCGAGCGGGAACTGACGGCCGAGAAGCGCAACCAGTTGTATCCGTATCAGCCGAAACAGCTTCTCCTGCGCCGTGACTTCGATGAGCTGTTCGACACGACACCGGATCTGACGGGGGCCGACCTCGACGTCAGCTCGTTCATCCGCAGTGGGAACGAGCGCGATATATCCGTGTTCTGGATCGATCTCCCGCCAGTCCGGAAGGGGCAACCTGTAGTCGTGCCTTCGATAGAGCTGGCGCCCCGGCCCGAGGAGCTGTGCAGTATCCCGTTTCTTGCGGCACGCGACTGGCTGTGTGGCAAGGCAACAAAGCAGAAGCCGGCACCCCGCCTGCTTCCGTCCCGCCGGGCATGGATCTGGGACTGGATCGCGGGAGAGTGGAAGATTGCCGAACGGAGTGCCCTCATCCCCGGTGTCGTCGTCTGCGTCGCAGCCGACAGCGGCGGCTACCGTGAGGATCGCGGTTTCGATCCGGCGTCCAGAGACCGGGTATCTGTCCCCGGTGAGGCACAGAAATCGGTGCAGGACGAAGCCGACGACGGCGAGGATTCAGAAAAGCTGAGTGCCGTCGAAATTTACAAGACGATCGCCACTCACGGCAGAGAGGTGGGCACGCTGGCCACCCGGATTGCATCGGGCCTTGTGCCCGAGCGCATCCTGGAGCTGATCGGGATGGCTGGGCGGTGGCACGATATCGGTAAAGCACACCCGGCGTTTCAGGCTGCCATCGAGAAACGTGATGCGTATGAGACCCGGGTCGATCTCGCCAAGGCACCGGATCGGGTTTGGCAAAGACCATGTCTCTACGGGACTACGGACGGTGAAAAACGCCGTGGCTTCCGTCATGAACTGGCGAGCTGTCTCGCGCTTTTTGCCGTCCTGCAACGCTACGATGCAGGGCATCCGGCGCTCCTGGGACCATGGCGTGAGGCACTCCAGCTCACGGGTCAGGACGGATCCATAGCTTTGGATTCCGCAGACTCGTCGCCGACTGAGCTCGAAAAACAGGTGCTGGCGTGCACCGCTGAAGAATTTGATCTGCTCGCGTATCTCGTGCTGGCGCACCACGGCAAAGTACGCGTCGCCCTCCACGCCGGGCCGAAGGATCAGGAGTATGTCGCATCCGACTCGCGTGGTCTGCCGATTCGCGGAGTGCGTGAAGGCGACCTGCTCCCGCCGATTCCGCTCGACGGCCAGAAGATACTGCCGGCACTCCCGCTCTCGCTCGAACCCGCCATGCTCGGTCTCTCTCCGGTCACCGGCCGGAGCTGGCGTGAGCGTACAGTGGCACTCCTCCAACGTCACAGTCCGGGATCGCTGGCCTATCTGGAAGCACTTCTCATTGCGGCCGATCGCCGCGCATCCCGGTTTACGACGTCCGATCCGTTGCTCGCCTCCGATCCGGGAGGAGGTGTGTGATGACGATGCATCGTCATCACCTGCAGGGCTGCGCACCTGCGCCGCTGGCGCACTATCTCAAGGCGATCGGGATCCTGAGAGTCATCGCGCAGCAGAAAGACGTGCAGGTCCGAGGCTTCTGGAGTGACGAACACTTCTGTCTGCTGACAACCCTCGATGAAGACGGCATCTACTCCTTTTTTCTCCGTGAATATCAGCCCACACCTTTCCTCTCGCCCTGGAACAGAGGCTCCGGATTCTACACGAAGGACGACAAGGGCCTCTCACCGATCGAAGCCTCGCAAGCACCTCGCTTCGAAGCCTTTCGACAAGGGATCCGTGAAGCGCGGCTGCAACTCGACGCCATCACGAAGGCGGACGCCAGAGTACGTGAAATCAAAGACCGGACCAAAACCAGGGGACTGAGCAAGGAGGAGAAAGCGGCACTCGAGAACGATCCGGCGTACAAGCAGGAACTGAACGCCGCTCAACGTGAATTCCAGAGACTCAAGGGGGATCTGTATGGTCCCTTTGCTCTGACATGGCGTGGCCCCCACCGGGACTGGATGGACGCCGCCATGGTGTTGTCGCCCGATGGGGAACCCGCCTGGCCAGCACTTCTCGGCACAGGGGGAAACGATGGACGTCTCGATTTCACCAATACCGCCATGCAACGACTCGGAGATCTGTTTGATCTGGCATCTGAGGACGGTCATCCCGCGCCACGCACACAGGAATTGCTGAAGGCTGCACTGTTCGATACGCCCACCGCAGCACTCCTGAATGCCGCCATCGGCCAGTTTCTACCAGGCCTGGTGGGAGGTGCGAACGGCACCACCGGTCCCGAAGCGGACAGCCTGGTCAATCCGTGGGATTTCATCCTCATGCTCGAAGGCACCGTTGCCTTCCGAGGTCAGTCCACCCGTAGACTTGGAGTGAAGGATGACCAGCGAGCCGCCGTTCCCTTCGCAGTGGTGAGCGGCCCGGCTGGCAATGTGACGCGTGGAAAGGAACCGGACAGGAGAGGCGAGCAGTGGATGCCCCTGTGGGAACGTCCCGCAAGCTGGCAGGACGTGAGCGCACTGATTGGTGAGGGGCGCGCCCAGTCGGGCCGTTCCCTGGCCCGGCGTCCCATCGAATTTGCCAGTGCGGTAGCAAGACTGGGTGTGGCACGGGGACTCAGCGGTTTCGTGCGGTACGGTTTTCTCGAACGGAACGGTCAGAGCAACCTGGCTGTGCCTTTGGGCAGAATCGAGGTTGCGGAACATCCACAGGCCCGGCTGATCGATGAGATCGGAGTCTGGCTCAATCGGCTCCAACATGCATCGCTCACTGCACCTGCGCGCCTGTCTGGACCCGTTGGCTTGCTGGCCGATGCCGTGTTCGACGTTCTTACCCGCGAAGCAGAACCGTTACGCTGGCAGTCGATTCTGGCAGCAATCGACCAGGTGCAGCGAGTTCAGGCAGAGGGGACCGCATTCGAGATAGGCCCGTGCCCGAAACTTTCGACCGGCTGGCTCGAGGCTGCATCGGATGATTCTCCCGAATGGCGATTGGCTTTATCTCTCGGAAGTGCGGCTGGTGCATACGAATACCACCGTCCCGTCGATGGAGTCTGCGCTCATACGTTGCCGCTCGCTCCCGGGAAATGGCGGAAATATGCAACGGATGCTGACAAGCGACTGGTGAACGATCCACGCGTCGTGATGACGGGGCGCGACCCGTTGGCCGACCTGATCGCACTCGTCGATCGCCGGCTCACTGAGGCATCACAGCATGCGACTCGGACACTCCCGCTCGTCGCAGCCCCGGGAGCAGGTGCCCGGCTGGAAGATCTGGCTCGCTTCCTCGTGGGCGAAGTCGACGTGGAACGAGTCGTCACGCTGGGCCGCAGCCTCATGGCACTCGACTGGGGACAGTTCCGGCCAGGTCGTGTACACGCCGGCCGACAGGACATCCGGCCCGATGAGGCATGGGAGGCACTGCGTCTGTGCGCGGTTCCTTTTGAAGTCCATAACCGCAACATCGCGACCGACCCTGCCCTGTTCAGGCGGCTCGCTGCTGGCGATGCGTCGGGTGCGGTAGAACTTGCACTCCGCCGCCTTCGGGCTTCAGGTTTCCGCCCGCCGATCGTTGCTGCAACGGGCAGCCCGATGTTGGCGCG
>CAZEWD010000058.1:0-4499 GCA_964515725.1 uncultured Binatia bacterium (SeqCode) | reverse complement strand
AGATTGCCAATCCCCTTCCCACAGACAGCGGAACTTATCGCAGTTCTTCGCAGCCATCGCCTTTTCCAGCGTCTCGGCGTTGCTGCAATAGATCCTCCGCGAAGGTCTGGCGCCTGCCGCTTTCGCTTTTCCGATCGACAGTGTCACCGCTGACCGTATGGCAAGTCGATTCGTGAATCCCACTGAAAAGGAGACCCCATGACCATCGATCTTTCGCCCCTGAATCAGAGCACACGCCTGCTCTTTTCGATCGAACTCAAACCCGTGCAAGGCGATCGCTTTCAGCCCACCGGCTTTCCCAGTCTCGGAGCGGCCACGTACCAGACGAAAGACGGGCAGAAACTGCTCGTGGAGTCCGCGCAAAGCATGGCAAATCGTCTGGAGTCAACGATCTGGGATACAGTAAACGACAAGCCGATTACGGCACTCGACGGGATCAGCCATGTAACGGTCAAGAAAGACGGCCAGTTCCTGACGGACACGATCCTCGAGGCGCACCGATTGAACAGTCCCTACATCCTGGAAGCGCCAAAGTCGGCTTTCGTCGAACAACTCAAAAGGGAACTTGGAGTCATGGAACGCGGGCCGATCAATCGTAGGCTGCTCGCGCAGGTACTCTTGAAGTACGATGTCGGGAGCCTCTTGCACGGTGTCTTTCTCGCGAAGAGTGATCTGGCAGGTGGACGATTACGCGTCGCACGCGCGTTATCGGCATTCATTGAAGCGTACGATGCACGTGTCGCTGCCTCAGGGGGTGTGAAGAACGATCATGTCAACCCGTCGGGCGATACAGGGAAGGGTTTTGGCAATGTGCCTTTCGCCAGAGACGAATTCACTGCAGAGAAGGTCGTTCTCCACATCAACTTCGATCTGGCACAGGTGCGTGGCTATGGCCTTGGCGAAGACGCCGAAAGACTCCTCATCCTCCTCGGCCTACACCGTGTGCGTAAACTCATCGATGGTGACCTGCGCCTGCGTACCGCTTGTGATCTGGAGCCGGTGACTCGTGATCCCCAGGCGACACGCCCCGAAGGCTTTGTCCTGCCGGGCTTGAGTGATCTGGAAGCAGACCTGAAACTTTCCATCGAAAAGAACAAGTCGGCCATGGTTCACACGGAGACGACCTACGACGCCAAGATCGAGCCCGTCAAGAAACGGAAGAAAAGTGGAGCTGGTGACGATGACGCAGACGAGAACGAGGAAAACGACGGAGGCAACTAGTGCCGACGTTAGTACTGCACTTCCCTAGTGGTCGCTATCACGCAACACCGAGCGGCCACCATGTGAATGAGGGTTTCGTCGAGTGGCCACCGAGTCCGTGGCGGCTCGTTCGCGCCCTGGTGGCGTGCGGCTATGCAACACTGCACTGGGAGGAGATTCCGCCGGAGGCTCGACGTCTGGTCGAAGCGCTGAGCCGTGTTTTGCCGGAGTACAGACTTCCGCAGGCTGCCTTCGGACACTCCCGCCACTACATGCCTACGGGGAAGCTCGAGGGGAACCGTGAGAGGACGACCCTCGTTCTCGACACCTTCGCCGATGTCGCCAACGGCGCAATCTGGGTTCGCTGGCCCGTGGTGTTCGATCAGGAGATGCAACAGCTCTTCGACGTTCTTGCCAGGCATCTCGGTTATCTGGGACGTAGCGAGAGCTGGGTGCTCGCCGAATCGGCTTCTGATGAAGTCTCGATCCCGGAGTCCGGCCGTGTTCTTCCACACTCGCAATTTGCGCGTCCGGGTCGCGACTTCGAACAGGTCACCCTTCTGGCCCCGGAAGATCCTGCGACCTACACAGAGTGGCGTCAGAAGGAACTGGAGAGGGCAATCCACGATCTCGATCTTCCTGAGGGGAAAAAGCCCACCAAAGCGCAACTGAAGAAAATCCAGGGAGTCGAGGACACATACCCGGCGGATCTCGTCGATTGCCTCCAGAAAGACACGGCCTGGTGGAAGGCACGGAAGTGGGGTCAGGCTCCCGGGAGCCGTTCGGTTCTCTACTGGCGCGAAGGCATGGGTTCGAAGGCTGGAGCTACTCCCGCGCCACGTGTACTTCGAGTCGCTCCTGTGGAATCGATGCTTCTCGCACTGGCAACACCGAGCGGTTCGAAGTCGGCACTCCCGCCCGTCGCACGTACACTACCCCAGGCGGAATTGATTCATCAGAGTCTCGTTTCGAAAGTTCTCTCCGGTGGCGAGCCATGCCCGGAACTCATCGGGCGGGATGAGGCACGGCAACCACTGAAAGGACCGCACGCACACGCCCATATCCTCCCCATGGATCTGGATGGGGATGGACACCTGGACCACATCATCGTTTTTGCTCCCATGGGACTGAGCGCCGCTGCACAACGAGCGGTACGCGCTCTTCGCCGGACCTACATGAAAGGCGGTGTTGGAGAGCTCCAGGTGGCCGTGGCAGCCGCTGGATCCTTGAACGACCTGCGAGCGCTGGGTGCGGGACTGCACATCGCAATCGAGAGGCTGTTGGGTCCCGTGTCCGGTGCGACTTCCTGGATCAGCGCAACACCTTTCGTTCCACCGCGGCACCTCAAGAAACGTGGAAACTCGACACTGCCGGGCCAGATCGCAGCCGAACTGGAAGTGCGTGGATATCCTCCAGCCTCCGTTGAGGTTCTTCCCTGGACCTCGAAGATCCTGCCACTGCGGCATTTCGTGCGTTGCAGAGGACGAGGTCCTCGACCGCCGGTCGATGCCGGGTTTGCTGTACGCCTGCTCTTCGACAGACCCGTCTGGGGGCCGATTTGTCTGGGTTACGGAAGCCACTTCGGCCTGGGGCGGTTTTCAGCAGAAGACGAAAACTTGCAGTAGCGGCCGCACCCCCCCACACGCACGACAACCCTCGAAACCAGTCTCTCGATCACGGAAATCCCTTCTTGCGGTTGACTCCCGCCTGTCGACTGTCAAAAAGATCGGCCCGAGATTGGACTTCCCGCTTTGCGTTTCTCACTGAAAGAAGGGCACCTCACGCTCCAAGCACACGACGCCGCAGTCCGCCTGCATGGCTTGCGCCCGTCGCTCGTGTATTGGGTCGGTGGAACCCGCTGCGCCTGGCGTCCGCTCCTGCAGCCAGCTCCCGGCGGAGCCACGGCTGTCGATCCGATCCGCGGTCTGGCACTGGAATTGTCGTTCGCGGCAGAAGGGCCAGCGCTCACCGTCCATCTGAGCCTCCGGAACCTTGGCGTTTCTCCGATTCGGATCGATTCGCTGGCACCCCTGTGGATGTCTCCCCAGGGACAGTGCGAGATCGGAGCCAGCGCCGCCGACTGGGGAGTGTGGCGCAACGGTTATCAGTCCTGGACCGGCACGCGGAGCTTTCGCGCACACGAAACGGATCTTGATCCGTGGTCCAATTTCCTCAAGATCGGTCTCATCGATATCCGCCGTCCCTCCTACGAAGAGCCGGGACGGTTTCGTTCCGATTTCTTTGCGGCGATCACGAACCTGAAAAGTCAGGACGCTCTTGTCGCCGGCTTTCTCGACGGCACACAGGCCTTTGCGGAAATCGACATCGGAATTTCCGGAGAGACCTGTTCGACGTTCAGCGCACAACTCGACTACGACGAAATCGAACTGGCACCAGGGGCAACGCTCACCACACCGCCTCTCTGGCTCGCCACGGGGACTGATCCACAGGCGCTGCTCGACACGTATGCGGAAGTGAGCGGTCGTGCCATGGGAGCACGCATCCCGGGACGGAATCCAACGGGTTGGTGCTCGTGGTACTATTACTTCACACGGATCGATCAGAAGTGCATTCGGGAAAATCTGCAGGATATCGGCAAACTGCGGAAACGTTTTCCGTGCGATTATTTCCAGATCGATGATGGGTACCAGTCGGCCATCGGCGACTGGCTCACTCCCAACGCAAAGTTTCCAGATGGCATGGGAGCGCTGGCCCGGGAAATCCAGGATGCCGGCATGTACGCCGGAATCTGGACGGCGCCGTTCATCGTCCGCACCAATTCGCGTTTATTCAAGGAACATCCGGACTGGTTCGTGAAAAGCCCGCAGGGCGGTCCGCGCTTTGCCCTGTGGAATCCCCTCTGGGGCCTCGGCAGTTGCTACGCACTCGACACCACACACCCCGAAGCGCTGGCCTGGCTCGGTGAGACGTTTCGGACCATCGTCCATGACTGGGGATATCGCATCCTGAAACTCGATTTCCTGTACGCCGCCGCACTACCGGGTTTGCGATACGACCGGAATGCCACCCGGGCACAGGCTCTGCGACGCGGCCTGGAGGAGATCCGCCGGGCCGCAGGTGACGATGCCTTCCTGCTCGGTTGCGGTTGCCCACTGGCTCCCGCCGTCGGTGTGGTGGACGCCATGCGGATCGGTCCCGACGTCGCACCGTTCTGGACCAGGTGGCTCCTCCGGATTCTGGCCCGCGATCAACACGGTCTGGCCACAAAACACGCCATCCGCAATATGCTCACACGATCCTTCCTGCATCGCCGGTGGTGGTTGAACGATCCGGACTGT
>CAZEWD010000057.1:7389-13524 GCA_964515725.1 uncultured Binatia bacterium (SeqCode) | reverse complement strand
ATCATGTCGCGGCTGCGCGCAACGCCGGAGATCCGCGCAAAAGTGCGCGCCATCTCGCGTCCGAGTCCCGATCCTGCCCCTGTGATCAATGCGATACGTCCCGCCAGCTTCATGAAACGCTCCTTCCCGATGGTTTCCGCCTGCGGCATCATAAAGACCCATGAAACGAAAAAAAGATCCTGCCCATATTCATGTGATCAGCCACGGCCCATATTGTCTCGATGGCGTGGCCTGCGCAGTCATCATCACACGATTTCATCCGGACAGTGAAGTCGTTCCGGCATTTTGCGGCAACACGGCCGTCGACCGGACACTGCTGGCGTTGCGTTGCGAACCGGAGGATGGTGAACACGCGGTCTGGATTACGGATATTTCCTGGACCGATCCGCGCGTCGACGATCATCTCGAACGCTTGCGGCAGCGCGGCGTGCAACTCTACTGGATTGATCATCATCGGACGGCGATGAGCCGTTACGAAAACGGAAAGATAACGGCAACTTTCACCGATCTGGTGTTGAACGACACACACTCCGCCGCGTTCCTCACTTTCGAATATCTCGCTGCCCGCAACCCCTCGGCGGGCGCCGTCACGGAAATGCGGAAGCTGGCGGAAATGGCGGACGACAATGACCGGTGGATCCACCGTATCCCCGGCTCGAGAGAGTTGGCGCTTGCGGTCAGCGCGTTACCCGTTGGGGACGCTTACCGGGAACTTCTCGATGTCGGCCCCGCCGTCCGGTTCACACCGGCTCTGGAGGCGGCCTACGGACGTGTTCGTGTCGAGTTACAGGGAAGCCTCGATCTTGCCACGAAGACCCGTGTCGAACATGCACTTCCCGGCGGCGGGACACTCGTGTGCGCAGTCTGCAACGGGTATGCGAGCGAAATTGCGGATCATTGGGGCAAAGTCACGAAGCGGGCGGTATTCGCTTTTTTCGACGTTCGCGGCCAACGCGTGAGCCTGCGGCGTTCCCCCGATTGCACCATCGATCTCTCCCACCTGGCAGAAGGCCTGCGTGGTGGCGGTCACCCAGCCGCGGCGGGGTGTGAATTACCGGATCTCCATCAATCGCTTGCACAGGCCACCCTGCAGGCCCTCCTTCCCTTTCTCGAGACGGCGTCGTAAACGCCACTGGCGCACGCGGCTCATATCGGCGGAGATGACACTGCGCCAGATTTTTGAGGGAATCTCTTCCCCGCGTGATTTCCCGCCACATACGAATGAAGCGGAACCGCGGTGGCATTCCACTTGCGTGGGAATCTTGTGCAACGAGATGTTCAACAAGGTGGCATGTAGCTTGTCGTATTCCAGGAAGTGCCGAGCACAAAACCGTTCGTATCAAACGACGGCAATGCGTTGGCCATCGAAGAGAGTTGCAATGCCTTCCGAAGAGATTCTCACGCAGGGCTGTCATGCCCCACGGAGACCAGCCCCCCTTTTCTCCGCGCCTGCAGCCCTGCGTGGGAATTCAACTGCGACTCAAGAAACGCCGCCACGCTGCCTGCACCGTTGCGCGAAGCTCTTCTGGAGACCCTGTATTTTCGATGATAACGCCGGCGTGGCGTCGTCTTTCCTCATCGGAAAGCTGAGCGGCGAGGCGCGCTTCGATGTCGCACGCAGGAAGATTTCTCTGTTCCTTCAACCGGCTGACGACGGCATCATGGGAGGCGACGACCAGCCAGATCTCGTCCACGAGAGATTGCCAGCCGGCTTCGATCAGAATGGCAGCTTCCACCACGACACCGAGACAATCCGGCATGGAGCGAAATGCAGCGATCCGGCCCTCGATCGTTTCTTTGATGAGAGGGTGGACGATCGCATTGAGGCGCTCCAACTCTGCGCGATCGGCAAAAACCCGTGCCCCGAGTTTCCTGCGGTCGATGGCCTTTGCATCGTCCAGGATGTCGACTCCGAAGGCGTCAACCACCCGCTGCCAACCAGGTGTGCCGGGAGCATAAACTTCATGCCCGACCTGGTCAGCATGAATGACGGACGCTCCGAGCGCGCTCAGAATCCGGGCCACCGTCGTCTTCCCCGAGCCGATGCCGCCCGTGAGGCCGATTGTTTTCATTGATCTCGAAGCGAGCCCAAACGCAACCACCGCACGTGGTGCGCTGGTCCAATTGAATCCAAACCCCGTCAGTAGACCGTACTGGCAACAGCCGCGCCGGGATCCGTGTCATGCACGAACGGCGACACCGGCTGTTGCAGCCGGCCTTGCCGCCAGGCATGCAATCCTTGCCTCAGATATTCAGGATCGATTTCGAGAATTTCGCAGATGTTCTCGAAGGAGAAATACCATCCACGATCCGGAACCCTGATCCAGTGTTCTGCTTCCAAAAAAAGCTGCCGTCCCCGGCAGTCCTTGGAGAACGCGTATTTCTGGTAGCATTCGAGAGCGTCCTGCAGAACGGCCAACATCAATCGCTTTTCGCCCCGGACCCGCGAACCACCGCGAAATGCCGAATAAAACTGCGCAGGCAACAGGGCATCAGGCTCGAACAGACCGAACGTTCGATCCGCCATCACACACCCCACCCCTCATGGCCTTCCCACTGCCGCACGACGAGTCGTTCGCTTGCCGCGAGTGGCGAGGCCTGATCTCTCCGGTCTCGCCCAGGGGACGCCACACGATTCCGCCGCCGGTGGAGAGCCAGCGGCAGAGGCTCACTTCTTCACGCCGAGAACGGTCTCTTTGAAAGTCTTGGCGACCGTGAAGCGGACCTTTTTCCGGGCCGGAATTTTGATCGTGGCGCCGGTTTGAGGATTGCGCCCCTTACGCGCCTTCGTCTGCACTTTGCGGAATGTACCCAGACCTGGGATCTTCACCGGATCACCCTTCTTCACAGAACTGACTGTCAAAGTCACCAGACTCTGCAGCACCAGGTCAGCCTGCTTCTTGGTGATCCCTGCCCCATCCGCGAGCTTCTGTACCAGTTGAGACTTCGTCATCGCTCTCTCCTCCCCTCGATCCTCATAGTCGGGCCGTCCCACATGTCCGGTAACGCCCTGAATCGCTGTATAACTGCAACGACTCATCTGTCCATGTCAAGGAAAATCACGATGGGTGCGGGCTTTCCACGATTCGGCCTGATGGACTCAATCGTAATATTCGCGACCGAGGTGCGTGATCAGTTCTTCCCCACGCATGAACCGCAACGTGTTCTTCAGTTTCACCATCTGGATGAACAGATCGTGTTCGGGGTGTAGATCGGGCGCGGTTTCAGGACTCTTGAAGTAGAAGGAAAGCCACTCCTGGATTCCCTTCATGCCGGCACGCTGCGCAAGATCGAGAAAGAGAGCCAGATCGAGCACCAGCGGTGCAGCCAGGATGGAGTCCCGACAAAGGAAGTTGATCTTGATCTGCATCGGGTAACCCAACCAGCCGAAAATGTCGATGTTGTCCCATCCTTCTTTATTGTCGCCGCGCGGCGGATAGTAGTGGATGTTCACCCGGTGCACGTAGTTTTCGTACAATTCGGGGTGCAGGTCGGGCCGGAGGATGATGTCGAGCACCGACAGCTTGCTCTCTTCCTTCGTTTTGAAGGAAGACGGCTCGTCCAACACTTCGCCATCACGGTTGCCAAGGATGTTGGTCGAAAACCATCCGGTGAGTCCGAGCATACGCGCCTTCAATCCCGGAGCGATGATGGTTTTCATCAAGGTCTGCCCGGTCTTGAAGTCCTTGCCGCAGATCGGCACGCCCTGCTTTTGCGCCAGCTCAATCATGGCCCCGATATCGACGGTCAGATTCGGTGCACCGTTGGCGAAGGGAATCCCCATCGAGAGCGCGGCATAGGCGTAGATCATGCTGGGCGCGATCTCGGGATGGTTGCTCTTCAGTCCGGCTTCGAACGCCGCGAGGCTTTCATGCACGGCAGACGGTTTCAGGTAACTCTCCGTGCTGGCACACCACACCATGACGAGCCGCGAGACGCCGTGCCGGGTGCGGAACTCCTCGATGTCTTGCTTGAGCAATTGCGCCAGATCCCACTTGTTCGGGGCTGTCTTGACGTGTGTGCCGTGCAACCGTTTCACGAACCCCTGGTCGAACACAGCGGGCCAGGGATGAATCTGGGAAAGCGTATCCCCGATGGCAGCCAGTTGACTCGCGTCGAGAACGCCGGCGCGGGTTGCCGCCTGCAGAGCGTTGTCCGGGAAGATGTCCCAGGCACCGAAAACAAGATCGTCCAGACTCGCCAGCGGGACGAAATCGCGGATCAGAGGTGCGCGCTTATCGGTGCGCTTACCCAAACGGATCGTGCCAAGCTGTGTCAAAGAACCGATCGGTTGACCCAGGCCGCGGCGAATCACTTCGACGCCGGCGATAAAAGTACTGCTGACAGCACCGAGTCCAACGAGCAAAATGCCCAGTTTGCCTTCGGCAGGTGCAATGGGTTGTGAGGTGTTCGTCATGGCAGCGATTAAAACGAAGCATTTCACGGGCGGCAACCCATGACCGATTTTCGTTTCGCAAAAACCGATTTCCCAACCGGCCGATACGGAGGGATCTCGCTCCGATTCAGGAGTATCCATTTGACGCCCCGCTTCGAATCGATATGGCGCCCACGGTGCAAGCGCTGGACAAGACCACGACCTCACCGATATCCAGAATCCCATGGCGTCCGTATCGTGCGATGTGGCGGTGATCGGTGGCGGAATCATTGGTCTGGCAACGGCATTGGCGTTGAACGAATCGGATCCCCGGCTGCGCATCGTCGTCCTGGAAAAAGAGAGCCAGCCCGGTACCCATCAGACGGGTCACAACAGCGGAGTCATCCATGCCGGCATCTACTACAAGCCGGGATCCTACAAGGCGAAGCTGTGCGTCGAAGGCGTCCGGCTCATGAAGGCGTTTTGCGCCAACAATGCTGTTCCCGTCGAGAATTGCGGCAAGGTCATCGTTGCAACGAGCGCAGCGGAATTGCCGCGCTTGCGGGCGTTGCACGAACGCGGTGTCGCCAACGGCGTGCCGGGCCTGCGACTCATCGAGCCGGCGGAATTACATGAGATCGAGCCGCATGCACGGGCCGTGGGCGCGCTCCATTCGCCCGAGACGGCGATCGTCGATTATGGATGTGTGATCGAAGCGATGGCCAGGAAGTTGCACGCCTCCGGCGTGGAGATTCGAACCTCCGCAGCCGTCCGGGCAGTCCACATTCGGCCCGGAGCCGCTGTGGTCGAAAGTGCATCAGGTTCCTTCGAGGCCCAGCAACTGGTGAACTGCGCCGGTCTGCATGCAGACCGTGTCGCCCGGCTCGCCGGAATGGAACCGACCGTGCAGATCATTCCCTTCCGTGGCGAGTACTACACGCTGCGGCCCGAGCAACGGGTCGTGCGTGGTCTGATCTACCCGGTGCCAGACCCCGACCTGCCGTTTCTCGGGGTCCACTTCACAAAACGTATCCAGGGTGATTACGAGGCAGGTCCGAACGCCGTCCTCGCCTTCGCCCGAGAGGGTTACCGCTGGAGCACAATCGATGGCGGTGAGCTGGCCGGTATGTTGGCGTATCGCGGGTTCTGGCGCATGGCCATGCGCTACTGGCGCACCGGCATCTTCGAGATGTACCGGTCACTGCGGAAGAAAGCGTTTCTGCACGCTCTGCAGGTGCTCGTGCCCGACCTCTGCGAAGACGACATGCTGGCGGGCGGCTCGGGAGTCCGTGCCCAGGCGGTCACACCGGAGGGAACACTTGTCGACGATTTTCAAATCTTGACGGGCCCGCGCACCATCCATGTCCTCAATGCGCCATCACCCGCAGCAACCGCCTCCCTGGCGATCGGAAAACATATTGCCGGACTTTCCCTGAAAAGCAGTTGACAGACCCCGTCAATGGATTTTCGGTGAACCCGGAATGGGGATCTCCCGCAGTGCCCTCGAGAGCTGATCGGCAATCCCCAGATAGGCCTGACTCTGTGGGTGGTCTGGCTGCGCCACGACGAGCGGCATCCCATGATCACCCGCCTCTCGCACCGCGCGCGCCAGAGGCAACTCACCGAGGAACGGCACCTGGAACTGCAGGGCGATCCGCTCGCCACCGCCGTGCCCAAATGGCTCGCTGCGTTTCCCGCAGTTCGTGCAGACGTGAAAGCTCATGTTCTCGATCACACCGAGCACCGGCGCCTTCACCTGC
>CAZEWD010000057.1:6824-7379 GCA_964515725.1 uncultured Binatia bacterium (SeqCode) | reverse complement strand
GAACGCCGCCCGGCCCTCGTGCAAGGTGAACGCGACGTCTTCGAGCGCCACGTCCTGTGGTGTGGTGACAATGACACCGCCCGTCAGCGGGATCTGCTGTGTGATCGTAAGCTGCGCATCTCCCGTCCCGGGCGGCAGGTCGAGGACCAGGACATCCAATGTGCCCCACGCCACGTCGCGAAAAAACTGTGTCAGCAGTTTGCTGATCATCGGCCCCCGCCAGATCACCGGCATGTGATCTTCGACAAAAAGTCCGAGCGAGATGGCCTTGATACCGTAGCGTTCGAGCGGAACGATGCGTTTGTCGGTGTTGGTAGTCGGACGGTCCTCCAACCCCAACATCCGAGCCACGCTCGGACCGTATACGTCGGCATCCAAAAGTCCGACGCGCCGCCCTCGCGTGGCCAGCGCCAGCGCCAGGTTGGTGGCCACCGTTGATTTACCCACCCCTCCCTTGCCACTGGCCACCGCGACGATGTGTGTGATGCCGGGAATCCCAGCCGCAGCCGGGGCCAGGCGCCGCTTCGAAGGCGGTGGCGCAGTCACCGTGATATC
>CAZEWD010000057.1:6194-6814 GCA_964515725.1 uncultured Binatia bacterium (SeqCode) | reverse complement strand
GATTCCGCCAAGAGCCATCACCGTTTCGGCCACTGCTTTGCGAATCTGGCCGAGAATCTCCTCGTTCGTCGTAGTGGGGGAAAGGATCACATTGACCCCCATTGAGCCGACTTCGATGTCACGCACGAATCCGAAGGAAACGATGTCACGGCTCATGCCGGGATATTTCACGTTCTTCAGCGCTTCGAGAATCTGTTCTGGACTCACCATGCTGTTTGAAACCTCATGCAAGTCAGAATGCATAGCCGGGCGGTCCAGCGGAAGCGAGAAGCAGCATAGAGGTCTTCGTCTTACGCGCGATTTGCCCTCAGTCCGGAATCCCGCTGCCGCATACCCCCGCGAGCCAGAGTCGATTCGAATCGAATCGCACCCCCATCGGTGTTTGCCAGGCCACCACAGCGAAAGAAGGGAAGTTCTTCTGCCGCGCGGATCGCCGGATCCGCCCTTCCTTTTCCTGGCAGATCGCTCTCTCTCCGCCCAGGAGCCATGGCGCACAGAACATCCCCCGAAGCCTGTCCCACACGCTGGCGGAAGTAGCTGGAACCGCAATCTCTTTCGTCGAACGTCGAATCGGATCTTGTTTTGTCGTTGTCAGGACACACCGGCAAGAGTTAAGGAGG
>CAZEWD010000057.1:2706-6184 GCA_964515725.1 uncultured Binatia bacterium (SeqCode) | reverse complement strand
ACTGGCGGTGCCTGCAATCTCTACAGTGAAACCCTGTGGATCAGCCCGTACGTCTTTTCCAGTTTCGTGGCATTGCGGGAAAAAGGGATTCCGTTCGAAGTTCGAGAGATCGATCTGATGGCCGGCATGCAACACGCCGATTCGTACTTCCGCACATTTCTGGCGACACGAGTCCCGTCCCTCCAACATGCCGGCTTCAATCTGGCCGAATCGAGTGCCATCGCCGAATATCTCGAAGAGGTCTTTCCCCCACCCGCCCATCAGGCGCTGTTTCCTGCCGATGCACAGTCGCGGGCTCGCGCCCGGCAGTTGATGGCATGGATGCGCTCCGATCTCTCGGCATTACGCGAGGAGCGATCCACGATCACCATGTTCTATCGCTTTGCTCTTCCGGCGCTGTCCCCCAATGGGCAGCGAGACGCCGAGCGGCTGGTGCATGTCGCGGAACAACTCGTCCCACCCGATAACGGCCCCTTGTTCGGTTCGTGGAGTCTCGTGGACAGCGAACTTTCATTCATGCTGCATCGGCTGATCCTCAACGGCGATCCGTTGCCGGGACGGTTGCGAAGCTACGCTGAGGGGCAGTGGGCACGTCCCACCGTTCGGGAATATGTGGATCATGCGCGCCCGGCGACAGTGCCGCCCGGGTATTGGACCTACAGCGGGATGCGCGAACCTCCCGCAGCCGGCTGATGAGCATGCCGCAGTCCCGGTTGGCGCAAAATTTTGCAGTCTGGTTATCGCTTTCTGACTGGAGTTCACCTAAGAGCCAGCCTCGGAGGAGGGCCTATCGATGAGTGGGAAAAAGCCGGCGTTACCGTCGCTGAAGAAACGCCCGTTGGATTTTTTGAGTCGAGAGGAAGCAAGGCAGGCCGTGACGGCAAATGCAACGCTCGATCCTTCGGAAGCCGCGAACGCTTTGCGTCAGGATCCAGGCAGTGAGCGGGTATTGCTGGCACAGCACATGTCGCATGCCAGCCATGGTTCACACGGCAGTCACGGCAGCCATGGTTCACACGGCAGCCACGGTTCGCATGGTAGCCATGGCAGCCACGGCTCACATGGCAGTCACGGCAGCCACGGTTCGCACGGATCCTGGTAACCGGCTACACCAATCACGTTTCGCCGCCGTCTCGTAAGCCGTGACATGAATTTCCATCTCGTGCCATCAGGCAAATGGGCCCGGCGTATGAACTCTCACAAAAGGCCGTTCCGCAGTGGGGCGACTGCCCACCCTCCAGTATTTCCCCTCATTGCCCGACAGCCCCCTCCAACCCGCCGCAACCCGATACGGCCGGCCTCGATAACCAGCCCGCACGAGAAGTTCCTGCCCGTGGCGACCGTGTATTCCACATTCCTCAGAAGTTGAGAACGATTTGCCCACCACACGAATTGCCGCCCCCCGGGCCATGTGATATCTAACGAGCGCTCGGCGCATGGATTCCGCTCGTTACATCGTCGTGGAAGGCCCGCTCGGCGTCGGGAAGACGACGCTGGCTCGCATGCTGGCCGAGGATCTCAATGCACGGGCAATCTTCGAACATGTCGAAGAAAACCCCTTCCTGAGAAAATTCTACGACGAACCCGACACTTACGGCTTCCAGGCTCAGCTCTTCTTTTTATTGAGCCGCTACCGCCAGCAACGCCACCTCGCACAACAAGATCTCTTCAACCAGAACACCGTGGCCGATTATCTCTTCGCGAAGGACCGGATTTTTGCTCAGGTAAATCTCGACGGCGACGAATTGGCTCTCTACCGCCAACTCTTTAATTTGCTCGACTCCCGCTTGCCTAAGCCCGATCTCGTTGTATACCTTCAGGCACGTTCAGACATACTCATGGAACGGCTCCGGAAACGTGACCGCGACTACGAGCGGCGCATCTCCCCGGAGTACGTACAACGCATCGCGGAGGCATACAGAGACTTTTTCTTCTATTATGACGATACGCCCCTGTTGGTCGTGGATGTCTCGGAAATGGATTTCGTGTCCAGGGAAGAGGATCTGGCCGACCTGATTCGGGAAATCCGATCGATGGGGCAGGGAGTTCAACACTACATACCGCTTGGATCGCGATAAATCCCGACGGAGGCGCAACGGGCCACCGGAGCGCAGTCGGGCACATTGGACCGAGACGGAGCGCCCCTCGAAGGAGGGGGTCGTAGTGAGTCATCCGATCGTTACGGAGCGGTGATCTCAGACACCGACTCGAAAAGTGACCGTCGGACCGACGCAGTACGAAGCCGACATCGAAAGGCCCTCCGGGTTCGTTCCCAGGAGGGTTTTTTCAGATGGAGCGCAAGATCACGGTTCCTGAGATCGCAAAGAGGAAGGGAGGCAGTGACCCAATCGTGGCACTGACCGCCTATGACTTCCCCTTCGGACGCATTGCGGACGAAGCCGGCGTCGATGTCATCCTCGTCGGTGACTCGCTGGGGATGGTGGTGCAGGGAGCGGAAACGACGCTTCCTGTCACGCTCGATGAAATGATCTACCACTGCCGGATGGTTGCCCGGGCTCGCCGGCGCGCCCTGCTCGTCGGCGATCTACCCTTCGGCGCTTACCAGGTTTCACCAGCCGACGCGCTGGCCAATGCAGTCCGGCTTGTTAAAGAAGGTGCGGTCGAAGCGGTCAAACTCGAAGGTGGTCGTCCGATGGCGCCCACGATCCAGGCCATCGCCGAAGTCGATATCCCGGTCATGGGGCACATCGGTCTGACACCGCAGTCTGTCCATCGCATGGGTGGCCACAAGGTACAGGGACAGCGCCGCGGCGCACGTGCCGGCCAGCGCGAACGTATCATCGAAGATGCTCTGGCAGTCGAAGAAGCAGGAGCTTTCGCCATCGTTCTGGAAGGTATGCCGCTCGATCTGGCGGCCGAGATCACTGCGTTACTGTCCATCCCGACGATCGGTATCGGTGCAGGTCCTCATTGCGATGGACAGATCCTCGTCCTGCACGACGTCCTCGGCCTGTGCGACCGCTTTTCGCCGAAATTCGCCAGACGGTACGCCGAACTCTGGCAGACAGCGAGCGATGCAATCGGTACCTATGCCGACGAGGTGCGACGCGGCCTGTTCCCGACCGATGCGCACTCGTTCCATTCACTGGCTACCGTATCGCGCGACGAAAAGGTGGCGGCCAAAGGCTGAGCTGGCAGCGTCCGTCTGCGATTACACCGAGATGGAAACGATCCGGAGTGTACGGCCGATGCAGGAATGGGCCGACAAACAACGGCGGTCCGGCAAACGGATCGGGTTCGTACCGACCATGGGCTACCTGCACCGCGGGCATCTCAGCCTGCTGGAAGAAGCGCGCATACACTCCGACGTCCTTGTGGCCTCCATCTTCGTCAATCCAATGCAGTTCGCCGCAAACGAAGATCTGAGCCGCTATCCGCGAGATCCAGAGGGTGACGCGCGCAAGCTCAAAGAAGCGGGCACGAATATCCTGTTTCTACCGGCAGCCGAGGAGGTCTA
>CAZEWD010000057.1:648-2690 GCA_964515725.1 uncultured Binatia bacterium (SeqCode) | reverse complement strand
CGGTCGCGTCCAACACACTTCCGCGGCGTCACCACGGTCGTGGCGAAGCTCTTCCACATGGTGAAACCGCATGTCGCCGTCTTTGGCGAGAAGGACTACCAGCAGCTCGCCGCCGTCCGCCGCATGGTCGAAGATCTCAATTTCGACGTGCAGATCATCGGTGGATCCATCGTGCGAGAGGATGACGGTCTCGCCATGAGTTCCCGCAATGCCTATCTCTCACCAGCCGAGCGACAGGCAGCACTTTGCCTGAACCGCTCGCTGACCACAGCACAACAACTCGTAAATGAGGGCGAGTTGGATGCAGCAGCAGTCCTGCAAGCGACGAGAGCGGTGCTGGAAGCAGAGCCGCTGGCCCGCATCGATTACGTCGAACTGGTCGATAGCGAGACACTGGAGCCGGTTCGACGGATCGACTCACCCGCCGTCGTCGCACTCGCCGTTTTTTTCGGCAGAACGCGCCTGATCGATAATTGCCTGCTCAACCCGCCGGCCAGCCGGCGCACCGCCACTACGGTCTAGAACCCGTAGCCATTCGATTGAATTTACGTCACGGGAGGAATTCCACATGCGCACGATGCTCCGCGGCAAGATCCACCGAGCCACCGTCACCGGCGCCGACTTGCACTATGAAGGCAGCGTCACCATCGATGAGGAGCTGCTCGAAAAAGCGAACATCCTACCGTACGAACGGGTCGAGATCTGGAACGTCACCAACGGTGAGCGTTTTTCGACCTATGCCATCACGGGCCAACGTGGCTCGGGCGTGGTCTGCATCAATGGCGCCGCCGCACACAAGGTGAACAAGGGGGATCTCGTCATCATCGCTGCCTTCGCCACGGTATCAGAGGCAGAGGCCCGCACCTGGGAACCGAGTTGTGTCTTCGTGGACGAACAAAACCACCCCGTAGAACTGCGCCCCGAACAGGGGGGACAAGCGGAACTCTTCAGCGCCTGGCAGTAGTACCCCATGGCGGGAACGAGAGACTCCATGGCCTCCGGACGACGCGAAGCCGCGGGAATGCCATGATAGGGGCCAGCCCTCCTCCCCTGCCGCCACTGGCTCAGGAACGATGGCGCAGAATCAGTCGGCCCTCCGCGCCATGACCAACGCGATAGCGCCAGGCATACGGCTTGAACCGGATGCCTCGCCGGCGCAGGCATTCGCGCACCTCATCCGATAGGTCATCCTGTTCCCCACGGATTTGTGAGTTGGACAGGTCGAGTACCGTCAGCCCCGGCGGCAGAGCTTTCTCAGCGGTGTAGCCGAAGGTCAGCGCCACCAGGCGCGATCCGGCAGCCAACGAGGAGCGTCGCCACTCGGGAAGGAACTGGATCGTGCCTCTGGCCCCCGCATCGAGAATCGTCGTGTCCGATGCTTTTGCCACCCGCAACGAATAACCGCGCGTGCGCAACACTTCGACGAGATCCGGAATCAAGCGTTCCTCGACGATCCTGCGCTGCTCCTCGATCGCCGGTGCAACGATCTTGCGGATCACCTGTGCCGGCACACCACCGACCAACGTCTGGGGCGGCACATTCTGCGCCACAAACGAGTTCACGATGACGGTCGATCCGTCACCGATACTCACCCCGGGAAAGACAAACGCCTGGTTGCCGATGAAAACGTGCTGGCCAATCTCCACCGGACCAAAAATCGAGGGGTACCCGCGCAGCACCGATTGCCAGTGGCTGTGCGTGAACAGCATGGCGCGCGAACCCACACAGACCTCGTCGCCGAGTGCGACCGGGTGGCAGGGGTTCAGGTAGGACGCCTCGCCGAAAAAGCAGCCATCTCCCGCGCGCAACGTTGCGCCCGGCTCATCACTGCCCCCTCCACCGATCATGACATCATCCTTGGCCCACAGAGCATCACCGATCTCGACGGAACGACACTTCACTCGCGATCGCCGGCCGATCGCTGCCAACATGCCGATGCGGAAGAGATCACACTCGATCGTGGCGTCCTCCGCCACCGAGGCACCATCTCCGAGGTGGATTTCGCGTGCCAGGATCAGGGCCCCGGGTGCCAGCACAACATG
>CAZEWD010000057.1:0-638 GCA_964515725.1 uncultured Binatia bacterium (SeqCode) | reverse complement strand
CACCGACATCGGCGCCATGTTCCCGGTACAGACGCACTTTCAGTTCGGAAGACAATGCACGGAAGCGGCCGGCATCACGACGGATCTCGCTCAGGAACGTGGGATCCAGAATCCCGCTGTTCGCCGTATCCTCCCGCCTATGAGGCATCGCGTCTGGCTGCGCTACGGCTGCCTCCACATCGGCTCGCGTGATCTCACCCCGTAGGCCTGATCCACGCAACTGTGTCAGATCGATCCCACGATCGCGTGCCAGACGCCGGGCCGCGGGACTCGCCAGCGGCCGGCCCAGCGAAGTACTCGCAGGTTCAGCCGTCTCGGCAACGGCCAACTCCGGCGCCGCCACGGTTTGCTCATTCATCGCACTGGTTGCCGACCCGGACTCGGCCCCTTTTGCCCAGGACTCGGGCGACGGCACCTCTTCATCTGCCGCACCAATGAACGCAATCACCTGGAGAACCGGAACACGCTCGCCAACCGCTGCAAAGATGCGACGTACGATACCCGAAGATTCTGCCTCCACTTCCGCGTTGATCTTGTCGGTCTCAACCTCGAACAGAGGCTCGCCTGCGTGGACTTCCTCCCCTAGACCTTGATTACCTTATAAGGATTGAGCGCTTATCATGTTTTTTGCCTGCATA
>CAZEWD010000056.1:0-13808 GCA_964515725.1 uncultured Binatia bacterium (SeqCode) | reverse complement strand
CCGCGAGGCGTGTGCTCCCTGCCACAAGTCCATCCTGGATCGATATGCCGGTTCGCACCACGACCGGGCAATGCAACCGGCCGGACCGGATACGGTGCTGGGTGATTTCAATGGTGCGACCTACCAGTACAACGGCCTGACATCGGTTTTCTTTAAGAAGGATGGCGGGTACTTCGTCCGGACCGATGGATCCAACGGCGAACTCGAGGATTTCCGTATTTCCTACACGCTCGGCATCGCCCCGTTGCAGCAATATCTGATTGCCTTTCCGGATGGCCGTATGCAGGCACTCGGCATTGCCTGGGATACGCGCCCCAGGGAAGAGGGCGGGCAGCGTTGGTTTCATCTCTATCCCGGCGAGAAGGTCGACCACCGCGATCTTCTCCACTGGACCGGTGCCGCGCAGAACTGGAACTTCATGTGCGCGGAATGCCATTCCACGGGTGTGCGCAAAAACTATGATGCGCAGGCAGATCGCTTTGCGACACGGTGGTCGGAAGTCGACGTTTCTTGTGAAGCCTGCCATGGCCCGGGGTCTGCCCATGTGGCGTGGGCCGCCGCGCAGAAGAACGACTCCGTGTCTTCCGACCCGACGAAGGGCCTCTCCGTCCAACTTGGCCTCGGCCCCGGAACGTGGCGCACAGATCCGGCGAAAAGGACGGCCACACTGGCCGGTGAGCGCGACACCCGCGCACAGATCGAAACCTGTGGTCGTTGCCATTCACGACGTGCGCAGATCAGCGAAGAAAGCCCCTTCGGCCGCGATCTGGCTCAGACACATCTGGTCTCACTTCTCGACGCGCCTCTCTACGATGCCGACGGGCAGATCCGTGACGAGGTGTATGAGTACGGGTCCTTCTTGCAGAGCCGGATGTACATGCGATCCGTGGCCTGCACCGATTGTCATGACCCTCATAGCGGCAAACTGCATGCCGAGGGGAATGCTCTGTGTGGCCGCTGTCACTCCCCGGCGGCCTTCGATACGGTGAGTCACCACCATCATCCGCCTGGTCCGGGAACGCATTGCATCAACTGCCACATGCGCCAGAGGGATTACATGGTGATTCACCGCCGGCACGATCACAGCTTCCGCGTGCCGCGACCGGATCTGAGCACGTCCCTCGGCAGTCGCGATACCTGTACCGACTGTCACAAGGACCGCTCGGCAAACTGGGCAGCAGAAGCGATCGTGCGGTGGTACGGCCCGCAGCGAGCACGAGGCGGCGCCTTTGGCCCCGCCCTGGCTGCCGGCCGCCGCCAGCAGGCTGGCGCAGTACCGATGCTTGCCCGGGTAATCCGTGACCAGCAGATCCCCGCGATTGTACGTGCCACTGCGTTGACTCTGGCCGGACAGGCGGGGGAAGCTCTTGCCGCGATTACGGGGGCACAATTGAGCGATCCTGATCCGCTCGTCCGCCGTGCTGCGCTGGAAGCGCTGGCCGGCTGGTCGCCGCAACGTCGCCTCGAAGTGGCGATGCCCTTGTTGTCGGATCCTGTCCGTGGTGTTCGCCTCGAAGCCGTCGATGTGCTGGCGGACGTCGTCGCCACAGCCCCTCTGACTCCCGAACGGCGCAGAGCGTTCGATGCCGCGCTTGCCGAATATCGTGCCGTGCAGGAATTCAACGCCGATCGCCCGGAGGCCTGGATGAACCTGGGTTCTCTCGATGCACGAATGGGACAGAGGGAACGTGCCGAGACCGCATATCTACGCGCCATCCGGATGCAACCTCGGTTCATTCCGGCCTACGTGAATCTGGCCGACCTGTATCGCGAGATGGGCCGGGACGTCGACGGCGAGCGGATTCTGCGCCAGGCCCTTGTTCAGGATCCGGGTGCCGCGGAGGTCCGTTTGTCACTCGGTCTCCTTCAGGTCCGGCAGAAAAAATTATCAGAGGCGCTGGTAGAATTGGGCAAGACCGTGGAACTGGCACCCGGGATGGCGCATTATGCGTACGTGTACGCCATCGCTCTCGACAGCGTGGGGCAGCGCGATAAGGCGCGCGAGTGCCTGGAAGACGCACACCGGCGATTTACCGGCAATCGCGAGATTCTCTCTGCCCTCGTGCAGTTTGCGGCGCAGGCGGGCGATCGTGACGCGGCGACGCATTGGGCGATGGAGCTGCGGAAACTCGACATGGAGGCGATGTCGATTCGATGATGAATCCGTTTGATTACGCGATTATCCGAGCCTACGTCACGCTGGCGAACCGCTGGCCTGCTTTTGATGGATTCGTCAATTTCCTGAGTAGTTCGAACCTCGCCAAGGGTGCTCTGGCGCTGTCTTTGTTCTGGTACGCCTGGTTCAGCCTGGATGAGCGGCCGCCCTATCGCCGGCAGATCCTTGTGTCGTCACTCTTCGGAAGTGCCTGCGCCCTGGCGATCGCAATGGTCCTGGCGCTCGCACTCCCGTTTCGACTCAGACCCGTGTTGCAATATCCCGTTCCGGGTGGTGCCCAAGCGCCGACCTGGGACCAGTGGAGTGCGTTTCCGAGCGATCATGCGACACTATTCTTCGCCCTGGCGATGGGATTGTATCGGGTTTCACCGCGTCTGGGGCTTCTGGGATTTACTCACGCCCTCATCCTTGTTGCCTCGCCGCGTATCTATCTCGGCCTGCATTATCCAACCGATATTCTGGCAGGAGCAGCGATCGGGATTGTTGCCGTTCTCGTGTGTACATCCGAACGATTCCGGGAACCACTGGCGCGTTATCCTTTGAAATGGGAGAAGCAGTCCCCGGCACTCTTTTACGCGTGCCTGTTCCTCGTCAGCTACCTCGTCGCGACCTTGTTCACCGATCTACGGGTTGGTGCAGAACGGTTGTTCCATGGGCTGAATCCCCACTGACCCGATTCTGTCACGTGGCACAGGAAAGCATGGTTCCCGGCCGGATCCGCGAGAGAGTCTCTCCGGTGACTTGATGGGAGCGGCGGATTTAGCGGGCGACGAAGTCGCTGTGCAACAACGACAGGGATCATCTCCTCATTCACAGCCCGAACCGGTGCGGCGGAATCGCATCGGGACCGTATCCCTTCTGATTGCCACCGCGGGCGCCGTACTCACTCGTTTTCTGCAACATCATGGTCCTTTTGTGACGGCGTCGTGGCTTCCCTATGCTGTGGCCGGCTTCGATGCTGCCATGGTCGGAGGTCTGGCGGACTGGTTTGCCGTCACCGCGCTCTTCCGTCACCCGCTCGGTCTACCAATCCCCCACACCGCCATCATTCCGAAGCGCCGTGCCCGGATCATCGAGGGGATCGTGTCGATGGTTCAGGATGAATGGCTGTCGCCTGCCGTTCTGTCGGCACGGTTGCAACGGGTGGCACCCAGCGAACTCCTGCTCGATTGGTTGGAGTCAGCCGGGCACGTGAGTCGCATCAGTGCCCCGGTGCGTGATCTCCTGCGATCCCTGGCACGCCTGCTGGAAGAGCCGACGGTTGTTGGTTTTGTAGAGCGGACGCTGCGCCGGGAATTGCAGGCTGTGCCGCTCGATCGCTCTGCAGGTCGCTGGCTGTTGCGTGTGATCGACAACGATGCGACTGGCGCCGCCTTCGAGAGCGCCGCGCGTTCGGTGGCCAATCTGGCACGACAGCCGGAAACGGCGCGCGCCATAAAGGTCTGGATGAAGCGAGCAGCTCTTCAACTTCATGCCGAGGGGAAGCGTCTGGTGCCGTTGCTGCTGCGACGCAAGATGGTGCAGCACAAGCTGGTGGAAGCAATCTGCGACTATGTTGCCGCAGAGGCTGCGGCTGCAGCCGTCGATCCGAATCATCGCTTGCGTGAGGCGATTCTCGGAGTCCTGCGCCGCGTCGCACAACGCATCGCGGATGGAGATGAGCAGACCCTCCAACAGATGGAAAACCTGCGGCAGGCGCTGTTGGAAAGTCTCGATACACAACCGATCGTCCGGGATCTTTTCGGCCGCCTGCGGCAGCAACTCGATGGAGAGTTGGCACAGCCGGATAGCGCACTGACGGAATGGATCGACGAACAACTGCGCCACGGGATCGTGGAGTTGCTGGACTCGCCTGATCGTCGCGCCACGTTCGATGACTGGGTCCGGAACACCGCGACCGATCTCCTGCAACGTCATCATCACTTGATCGGATTGACGGTGAGGGAAAACCTGGAAGCGTTGGAGACCGATGCCCTGGTGGCACAGATTGAAGCACGTGTCGGCAATGATCTGCAGTTCATCCGTCTCAACGGTGCTCTCGTGGGCGGCTTGATTGGGGTGCTCCTGGCACTCATTCACCATTTATTCTGAATTCGCACTCTCATGAACGATGCCGCATCCGAATGCCGGTTTGGTGCCTCGGTCCGGCGTGCCGTGTGAATTCACAGAACCTGAATCCACAGAACCTGATTGACCACCCAGGCGCTCCGTCCTATCGACACCGCCACGCCACAGAGGAACTGCAAGGGAAACCCCCAGACTCAGGAGGATTCGATGACGAGGGCAGCCGTACTGTTTGGATTCTTTGAGCCATTGAAGATTGAAACAGTGAAATTGAATCCCCCGCGCGCGGATGAGGTCGTCGTGAAAATGGCGGCCAGTGGTGTGTGTCATACGGATCTCTCGGTCCAGCAGGCGAAGCTACCCGTACCGCCGCCGGTCATCCTCGGCCACGAGGGTGCCGGCATCGTTGAGGAAGTCGGTGCGGATGTCCGGCATCTCCGTCCGGGAGATCACGTCGTGCTCTCGTGGGTGCAGTCCTGTGGTGTCTGCCACTACTGTGTGCTCGGGCAGGAGTACCTGTGCGACTCTGCCATCAAGGCGATCATGGCCGGCCAGGAGTCGGTGTTCGAGAAGGACGGTGTGGCCATTTCTCGTCTCGCCGGCGTTGCTTCGTTTGCCGAACGGAGCGTTGTCCGTGCCTCGGCGTGCGTCAAGATTCCCCGGGAGATCCCGTTGGACAAGGCGTGTCTGGTGGGGTGCAGTGTGATGACCGGCGTGGGTGCTGCAATCAATACGGTGAAGGTTCGTCCCGGACAGACCGTTGCCGTGTTCGGTTGCGGGGGTGTCGGACTCAACGTCCTCCAGGGGGCCGCGTTGTGCGGGGCCTCCCGCATCATTGCCGTTGATCTGGTCGAGAAGAAACTTCAGTGGGCGAAGGAATTCGGAGCCACCGATGCAGTGAACGTGAAGGACGTGGGCGACGTGGCAGAAGCCATCCGTTCGATGACGGACGGCGTGGGAGTCGATTATGCCTTCGAAGCCATCGGCTCCCCCGATGCCATTCTGCAGGCCTTCAGTTCGGTGAAGCGAGGTGGCAAGGCCGTTGTGGTCGGTGTGCCGGGGTTCGATCAATCGATCACGGTTCCGGGCGCTGCCGTGCCTCTGGAAGAGAAGTCACTCATCGGCTCCCTGTACGGTTCCGGCAACATGCGCCGGGATATGCCACAACTGCTCGATTTGTATCTGCAGGGGAAACTCAAGCTCGATGAATTGATTTCACGGCGCATCACACTCGACGAAGTCAACGACGCGTTTGCTGCCATGCAAAATGGGGAGGTGGCGCGAAGCGTCATCATTTACGAGTGAGAGTCATCTCTGGGGGATGGGGCGACAGGGTCCATGCATTCCGGGGATCCACGTTAAGGGGGTAAGATGGAGATCGATCCGAACACGCCGGTTCTGGTGGGTGTCGGGCAGGTGACCGAGCGTAACGCAGATCCCGCTACGGCAAAGGAACCCTTGGATTTGATGCTCGAATCGGCGGTACGTGCGGTCGAGGATGCCGGACTCCCGCCAGCCACGCTCGAGAAACTGGACAAAGTCGCAGTCGTCAATCTGCTGGCGTGTTCCTATGCAAATGCGCCGGGAGCCTTGGCCGAAAAACTGGGCGCCCGGCCTGTCCAACTCGATTATACGACTGTCGGCGGGAATACACCGCAATGGCTCGTCAATGAGACTGCGGCACAGATTGCCACGGGCGAACGGAACTTTGCACTGCTGACGGGTGCGGAGGCGGTCTCTACATTAAATAAGGCGCGGCGTGCTCAGGTGCCTCTCAACTGGAGTTCCGGGAAGTCTCAGTTGCCGGATGCAAAAATCGTTGGCACCCGCCGACAGGGCGTGAATGATCTGGAGATGAACTACGGACTGGCGCTTCCCACGTCGGTCTATCCTCTGTTCGAGAACGCCCTGCGCCATCATCACGGCTGGACCCTGGAAGAGCACCGGAGACAGATCGGTCGCCTCTGTGCGCGTATGACGGAGGTGGCGGCTCAGAACCCCTATGCCTGGTTTCCGCAGAAGCGGTCACCAGAAGAACTGATGACGGTCACAGCGCAAAACCGGATCATCGGTTTCCCCTATCCGAAGTTGGTGAATGCCATTCTGGATGTCGATCAGGGGGCCGCGGTTTTGATGACCTCGGTGGAAACAGCCCGCCGAATGGGGATCGACCCGGCGCGCTGGGTGTATTGGATCGGTGGCGCCGACGCATCGGATCACTGGTTCGTGTCGGATCGCGTCAACTACTTCAGTTCACCCGCAATCCGGACCTGTGGCCGGCGAGCGCTGGATCTGGCAGGTCTGACGATCGAGCAGATCGACCATCTGGACCTGTACAGTTGTTTTCCCAGTGCCGTACAGATTGCGCGCGACATGCTTGGGATTGCCATCGATGATCCCCGTCCGCTGACGGTTACGGGCGGTCTGCCGTACGCAGGCGGTCCCGGCAACAATTATGTGATGCACTCGATCGCCACGATGGTTCAGCGGCTTCGCTCCGAACCGACCCACTACGGCCTTGTGACCGCGCTCGGCTGGTATCTGACCAAACATTCCGTGGGCATCTATACGGCCACAGCTCCCAGGCAGTCGTTCCGCCGGGAGGATCCGGCGCTCGCTCAGGCCGAGGTGGATGCCATGCCGCATCCCGAAATCGTGGCCGAGGCGGATGGTCCTGCTGTCATCGAGACCTACACCGTGCTGCACGACCGTGAGGGCACTCCGGTACGCGGTATCGTCATCGGTCGTCTCGACGATGGGCGGCGCTTTCTTGCCAACACCCCTGCGGATCTCTCTCTGTTCACCGAACTGGAACAGCACGAAGCAATCGGACGCCGTGGTCGAGTGTCATTCCGCGATGGCGCCAACTGCTTCGACTTCTGAACTTCATTTTCGACTCCTGCGTTGGCTTCTCTGGCGACGCTGGTAAGAAAGAGGTTGGAGGCTGATTGGTTCGATGGCAGACAAAATCGTGAAGACAGAACAGGAGTGGCAGGCGATCCTGACACCCGAACAGTATGCCATCTGTCGCCGGGGGGAGACGGAGCGGCCGTTCACAGGCGCCTATTACCATTGCAAAGACGAGGGGTTGTACCGGTGCGTGGCCTGCGGCAACGCGCTGTTTATTTCCGATACGAAGTACGATTCCGGCAGTGGTTGGCCGAGTTTCTACCAGCCGGTGTCTCCAGAGTCGGTGAGCGAGAAGACTGACCTGAGTCACGGGATGCGAAGGATCGAAGTGACGTGCGGGTGTTGTGATGCCCATCTGGGACACGTCTTTCCCGACGGTCCGCCACCCACCGGCACCCGCTACTGCATCAACTCGATTGCCCTGACCCTCGAAAAGACGGAATAAGCCCGCATCGACAGGTCCGGTGCACACGCGCCATTCCGGGATCTGCCGTGGATCGGGGGAACGTATGGTGAGGACAGAAAAAGATGGTGCGGTCACGACGGTGATTCTCTCCCGTCCGGAGCGGCGGAATGCCGTGGATCGTTCGACTGCCGAAGCCCTATCCGAGGCGTTCCGGGAATTCGATGCAGATCCAGAAGCCTGTGTGGCTGTCCTCTGGGGAGAAGGAGGGACTTTCTGCGCTGGTGCCGATCTGAAGGACGGACATGGAAATGTCGCGCGGCCGGAAGGTGACGGACCCATGGGTCCGAGCCGCATGCTCCTGTCGAAGCCGGTGATTGCAGCGGTTTCTGGTTTTGCCGTTGCCGGAGGACTCGAACTGGCCCTCTGGTGTGATCTGCGTGTCGTGGAGCGGTCGGCTCAATTCGGTGTCTTCTGCCGCCGTTGGGGTGTTCCCCTGATCGACGGAGGCACGATCCGCCTGCCACGTCTCATTGGTTTGAGTCGAGCCCTCGACATGATTCTGACCGGACGGCCCGTGGGAGCGGAAGAAGCGCTGGCGATGGGACTCGCCAATCGTGTCGTGGATGACGGCCAGAGTCGTCCTGCTGCGGAGGAACTGGCACGTCACATTGCCGCATTCCCTCCGCAATGTATGCGCGCCGACCGTCTTTCGGCACATGAACAGTTTTCGATGACGTTATCCGAGGCGCTGCAAAACGAGTTTCGTCACGGCATCGAGGTGATTCAAAGTGGCGAAACCCTCGAAGGTGCCCGGCGTTTTGCCGGGGGCGCTGGACGGCACGGCGTATTCGACTGAAGCTCCGTGCCGGAGTGCGTGAGGAAGGCCTCCTCCCCCGAGGGGTACATCCCGGGGGAGGAGGCAAGAATCGCCTTACGGCAGGTCTTTCGTGTCACGCGCCGGTGGGCGTGGCGGCAGATAGGAACAGTCTGTGTGCGAATTGCACAGATCCGCGTTCAGTTCCTGCCCGTTCGTGGCGATGAAATGCCCTGCCATGTTCAGCAGGAAGGACCCAATGTCGTAGGTGACTTTCGTGCGGCATCCACAGGGATCGCTGCCTTCGGTGAGTGTGCATTCTTTCTTGCACTTGTCCCGGAACTTGTCGGTCATCTCACCCGGCAGGTCGAATGCATGCTGCCCCGTATCCGTTGCCAGTGGGAAGATGGCAGCAGACTTGCCACCCAGCTTGTCGGTCTTGTCGAATCCGATGCGAAGCGGCGTATTGAGACGCGGGTAGTTCGGACCCCAGATGTCGTCACCGTTGCTGAAATTCTCCACATCGAGGTGCACGCCTTTGCCTGTGCTGTCGGTGAAACGCTTGAGGCTATCCACCGCTTCCGATGTGTACGTGTCGACGACCATGTTCTGTTCCGAAGTGCCGAGGCGTGGATTGGGGTGCAGGAAGTCGATGATCCCGGCGGTGCGAGAGTGCGTCGCTCCGGCGCTCGTTGGAACCGCCATGTCCCCCTGCGAGCTGATGACCAGCGCGTGCGCTCCCGTGCGCTCCCCCGTGCTGAACTCGATCGGTTCGTCCTGGAGGTGTGGCCCGTAGACCGCTGGATCACCTGGATCCATGATGAGCTGGGCGAAAGCCTGCAGGCGGCGGATTTCCGGCGTGCTGCGCGCGCGGCCGAGTCCGTCCTCGATTGCCTGCAAGGGACGTCCCGCATAGAAATCCTCACCGTGGTATTTGAAATCCACGGCAAAGTTTTCAAGGACACCACGCAACTGGGCACCCGCTTTGACCTGGCACTCGGTGCCCGGTTCGAGAACGGGTCCGGCGTAGAACTTCACCTTGACGTAATCGTACTTGTCGCTCTGCAGTGAAGCACGCACCTTACCTTCCGGAGTGACCTGACCGCAGCCGTGGGCACCGTTGGTGAGATTCTCCACCACCATCGTGTCTCCCGGTTGGACACCGGCAATCGCGCCGAGGTGCTGGCGGACCGTGCTGTTCAGGTCGGTCGCCACGATTCGCATGTTCATGTTTCCGCTGGCCGTGTCGAGATCCCCAACAAAGAGAGGACCCATCAGGCGCAGTACGAATCCCTCGATTGCTCCACCCTGGACCGTGCGCATGCCCATGTCGCAGTACCCGCCGCCACCAGCGATCGGGACGATCGTGTTGATTGCCGGTTCAGCGCCGCCCATGACCATCGACATGATGCCGCCGAGCGATCCACCGACCATGTGGATGGGTGCCTCACCACCGATATCGACCAGGCCGTCGCCATCGAAATCACCGGCGATGTCTGGCTGACCATCTTCTTCAAGATCGAACGGCCAGGTCTGTTTGCCGTCCCACGAACGCATGATGCGGATGAGTTGCGTGTAGTCGAGCATGAATTGACGTACGACGTCTCTCGTGTGGAACAGGTAGGAAGTCCAGAAGTCCGCACCGGAGTCCTTGCGGCCGTCGTTGTCCTGATCGAAAGCACGGTCAGAGAGAAGTGCTCGGCCGAGACCCTCGTAGCCGAGGGCGGAAAAGAGCGCCTGTGCCGTGTTCAGATCACTATCTTTCAGGCTGATGCCATGGGATGGGCCGTCGATGACCACCGACGCCAGACCGTGTCGTGCCAGATAGCCGGCAAAGGCGATACCCTCGAAGCGGTTGCTGCCGTAGCCGTGGCTGACGATGACGGTAGGGGCTGGCTTGCCCTGACCGCGAGCCGATACCTCCTTGCGTGGTACCGCGATGGTTACGAACACAGACTCAGGGCGTGCCTTTGCTGGAACAAGGTCGAGATCGGGTGGCCAGGACTGATCGTTCAGAGGTAAAAGTTTCCCGTTTGCGTCGGTGCGCGGAAAGAGTTGCGGGGATTGATATTCCGCAATGACGAAATAATCGACGTATTCGAAGGACTGGGTGATTTCCCGGTACTGAGCGGAGCCGGCGCTCATATCGAGCAGACTGGTGACCAGTGGCTTCGCCAGATTCAGCCAGTTCTCACCCCACATCAGGAACGGGCGCCGCATGCCGGGGAATTTGTCTCCCGGATCACGGAGCGGCAGCAATCGGTCGAACACCGCCGGGTACTCACGAGACAGATGCCTTTGTACGCCGTACCCGTAGAGTCCGTCTCGCACGGCCCGCCAATGGCTGGCGATCGATTGCGTCGTGTAGGTGAAGGCGAAAGCGATATCCTCCATCTTCAGGCCGGGCGGTAGGACCTGGCGCAGAGCTTTCAGGTCGTTCGTCTGACTCGAGTGATTGATGGTCGAAAAAGGCGACCCGACGGGCTCCCCATGGATGTCCTTGATGCGGCGCGTGACGACGACGGCATAGGTCGTGCGTTCGCGCAGGGGTTTGAGTAGCCGGACGATCAGTGTGTTTGTCTCGCTCTCGTAAAAGGTCATCAGAGCATCGGCGCGGCCTCCCAGGTCATCTTTGGCGGGATGGGCACCGGGCAGGTAGTTCGGTTTGTCCAGAACTCCGTCGGCATCCGTATCTTCACCCGGATCGAGAATACCGTTGTGGTTCACGTCTTCATCGACCTCTTCGAAGAGGATCGACATATTGTCGCTACGCACATCGTTGTCCCAGTAATTATTTCGTTTATCGAGAACGACGGGATAATTGCCATTGCCGATGTCGACGTACTGGAGCTTGCCGTAGTCGGGAGAACGGGGATCGATGTCGATGACGTACACCACGTCGTTATCGGTCTGATAGTACTCATCGCGGTGACCGGCGAGGATGGATTCGATGTCGAGTGGCCCCGTGAACGGGATGGTAATCGGTTGGAAGACGCCCCAACCATCGAGCTTGTCGGCGAGTTCCCGGGTCCGTGCTTCGAACACCGTAGGAGCCACCATGGAGGCGTTGACGCGCCGGCCGGTGGCCGAGGTCGAGTCAACGACGGTGGCGACGTCGTTGGGTAGCGGGATGTCCGGCAGCGGCTTATGAAAGAAGTCCATCTTCACGGTTGTGGCCGCGGGCCGGGACTCGGCGATGCCATCCGCTTTGGACAAACAGCCAGCCAGGAGCGAACTGGCTGCCAGACCGGCGCAGACCGACAGGCTGGCACGGACGAAAAAGGGTCGTTTGCGTTGCGACTCTGAAAGCATTGATTCCTCCACTACAGGCGACAGTCGATCATGAATCGGCCGCCGAAGACTTCGCTCATGGTTCCGCCGCCGAGCTTGCGGAAGGCATTACCCGGGAACAGCACACCACCTTCGAGGCCGAGAATGACCTCAGCCGTGCTCACGAAGGCATGGTAACGGGCGCCCAGGTCCAGTTCGGTACCGTAGAAGCGCCCAGGAGAGCCGCCCAGCGCATTGTGGGGATCGCCGCCTCCGATGCGCGTATTGAAAGGATCGGCATAGGCGACATCCGTGAAGGCGAACAACGGTCCGCCGTACAATTCGAGGTTCTGTTCGGATCGCCACCATGCACGGGGGAAGATACTGATGGTGTTCGTCGGACTGCCGCCTGTCGGGACGCGGTTCAGGTCCGGGACGGGGCGGCCGATCAGTGCCGGATCTGCCGCGGTGACGGTCGTGCGACCGCTCTGTGCGGCCATGACCTGGCGGAACAACAGCAGACCCATCTCGTAATTCGGATCCATCTTAAACGAGTGTTGGGTGCGGTCGTCGAAGTTTTCGTCGCCCGTGGCGAAGGCCAGGTCGAAGACCAGACCATGATTGCCGCGGTTCAGTTCGGCGCGCCACGCGGTGCCGATCTGCAGGATGTCATGCTTGGGGAAATCGACAGACGGCGACAGCGCCGTTGATCCAGCTACCACAGCGGCTTCGGCGCTCAACGTGAGCCTGCCGATGGAGTCGACATCCCACATCGTCGAACCGGTCAGATCGAAGGCGGTGACATTGAAGCCACGCTGGAAGGGGGAATTCTGGTGGCGGTAGACGACATACAGGCCGCCGTTGTGTGGCAGGCCCTGTCCGACCATGATGCTGCCAATCACCTGATAGGCAGTGTCGTGATCCAGTAGGACATCGTCGCCGACGACTTTGTCGTATGCTGCCCGTACGGAGATTTTATAGTCGGTCAGCGGAAGGCTTCCGATGGTGGCTCGAATGACCCGGTCGCCGCTGCGGGGATCGCTGAATCGTGCACTGCCCGGAGTCCATCCGTGCGCGCCATCGTTTGCCATCATTCCCAGACCCCAGTGGCTCATCGTGTAACCGCCACTGACCGTCAGGCCGATTCGAGGCAGGGCCGCACGCAGTGAGAGGCGGCGTAACTCGGCGCGGCTTTTCACGCCATTCGGTAGCCTCTCACCGATCGCTTGCTCGGGAACGCCCACCTCGGTGCCAGTGACCAGATCGTGTTCGTAGTCGAAGAAAAATTGTGCTGGCCAGTCATTTCTCCGCGTTTCCGCATGCACTCCGACACGTGCATTGGGGAGAACGAACAGATTCTTGTCGAGTGTCGTGCCGTATCGGTCGAGTGGGAAGGTGCTCACACCTTCGAGGCGCATGCGCGCTGATGCCGGAAGCTCGATGCTCACATTCTCGTCGGCATAATGGGCCAACGGGCGGTATGTGGGACCTTGTTGCTCTGCTCCGTGCGACCGCTGTGCCGGTGCCAGACCTGTCAGCACGGCACAGAGGCCGAAAAACCACCGTCTCATAGTCACCCCCTGGGAATTTAAAACCTGACGTCGATACCAATGCTTTTGGCGAGAAGCAAACGAGGAGTAAATGGGGAATTTGGAAGTGTCCTTACGACCCTTGGGCGGGCTGCCCATCTTGCTACGGCGCCCCCTGCGAGTTTCGAGGAGCGCCAACGGCCACGTTTGGGTCGTTGGTTTTCATTGCACAAAAAGTGCTGTAAAAGGTCACGGCGCAGGGAAGGAGCTGTCTCGAATGGGCAAATTCAGAAAATTCATCGCCATTGGCGTGATCGTCGGATTGTTTGGCGTGTCGGTGGCGCGTCCACGTGTCGTGTATGCCGATACTGGCAAGGCTGTGGTCCTTGGGGTTGCCGGTTTCGTCGCCTACGTCTTTTTCCTTTTCGGACTCACCAAACTCGTCTACGGGAGTGCGCCCTCGACGACTGCAGCTCAGGACCCATTGCAGCAGTACGACGATGAGGGGAAATCCGTGCGGTTTGTCGAGAGTTGCCGCCAGGAGGGCGCCAACGTGACGATGGCCTGCTGGTAGGTGTGGGAACGGTCGGTTTCCGATCGCCCTGCGTCTACAACGCGCACTTTTGCGGATTCGTCCCG